>JALQTG010000284.1 GCA_023264075.1 Crocinitomicaceae bacterium | reverse complement strand
GGTTCATTGATGATACGCTTGATGGTTAAACCAGCGATTTCACCTGCTTCTTTTGTCGCTTGACGTTGCGCATCGTTGAAGTATGCAGGAACAGTTACTACTGCTTCTGTAACTTCTTGTCCCAAGTAGTCTTCTGCTGTTTTCTTCATCTTCTGAAGAACCATTGCAGAAATTTCTTGTGGCGAATACAGACGATCGTCGATTTTTACACGTGGCGTATTGTTGTCACCTTTTACCACTTGGTAAGGCATACGCTTGACTTCGTCCAATACATCATCATAAGAAGACCCCATGAAGCGCTTTATTGAAGCAATCGTTTTTGTTGGGTTTGTAATGGCTTGACGTTTTGCAGGATCTCCCACTTTTCGTTCACCACCCTCTACAAATGCCACGATTGAAGGGGTTGTTCTTTTTCCTTCTGCATTCGTGATTACCACCGGCTCATTACCCTCCATTACTGAAACACAAGAGTTGGTAGTTCCTAAGTCGATTCCAATTATTTTTCCCATATCTGAAATTGTTTTTTTGTTTTTTATTCAAATTACAGTCCGCTATTGTCAATATATGTGCCACCTTGGTTATCACTTTGATATGCTGACAAAATGAAATAAAATTGGGTAAAGAACGCATGTCTTTATGTCAGAATGTCGCTTTTAAAACTTGTATGACGTGCTGTGAATGACATATTGGTAAACTATGAACGCATTTGAATTTGTGCACGAAAAATGGTTGTTTGAATTATGAATCAATTTTTGATTAATAGATGAACTTTCATAACTTAGTCAACTTATTTCGAGTTATGTGTCGACTACTTCTATTCTTATTTACTTTCCTTTTGGTAATGAGCACTAAAGCTCAAGAAGTGCATCACTATCATTCGTTACATCATGCGTTTGTAGAAAACAAAGGGCAGTGGCCGAACCATGTCTTGTTCAAGACTACGTTTCAAGGAGGGAATATGTGGATTGAAAAAGGTAAGGTGCTTTTTCATTTGCAAGATTATTCAGATTATCGCAAGTCGCATGCGGCATTAAATAACGACGTTTCAGATCCATTTACATTTCGACAAACCTTGGTTCATTTGAACTTTACTGGTGCGAATGATGTCAACGAAATCTTAAAGTACGAAAAGGCTCCTCATTATTACAACTATTTTATCGGCGCGGATCAATCTAAATGGGCGTCGAATGTCGGTGCGTATGGAGAGTTTGTGATAAAGGAAATTTATGACGGAATCGATTTGCGATTCATCGAAAAAGAAGAGGAATTGAAGTACGAGTTTATTATTTCTCCTAAAGTCGATCCTACTGTGATTCGATTGGATTATAGTAATCAAGAGGAGCTTTTCTTGGATAAGCAAGGAAATTTGGTAATTCGAACTGCATTAGGTGATATAATCGAACAAGCGCCTTATGCCTATCAAGTCGTGAATGGAAAAGTGGTTGAAGTGGAATGTGCATACGAAATAAATGGTAACAAGGTCGAATTTATTCTTGGTGATTTTAACCCGCGTGTTCAGTTGGTGATTGATCCTACCCTTATTTTTGCTACATACTGTGGTGCGGTTTCTGATAACTTTGGAATGACTGCCACATATGGTTACGATGGAACAGCGTATAATGGTGGGATGGTTTACGGAAATGCGTACCCCATGCCTGATCCAAATGCATATGATACAGGTTCAAACATGACTGTGGTCGATGTAGGTATCGCTACTACAGATGCGTTTATATCGAAATATAATCCAGATGGAACCACCATGCTATGGTCTACCTTTTTTGGAGGAGGAGACAATACTCAAGGTACAGAGGTTCCTCATTCATTAATTTGTGACCTAGACAACAATTTATATGTTTATGGTGTAACAAGTGCCTTGGATTTTCCAGTTGTCAATGGTTTTCAAACGAATCATGCTGGAGGGAGTGCATTATCGATCAACTTTAATGGAACTAATTTCGGGAGTACGGGTACAGATATATTTGTAGCGAAATTTAGTGAAAATGGTCAAAATTTAATGGGGTCGACTTATGTTGGTGGTGCTGAAAATGACGGGGTTAATTATAAAGTTACATCTGGTATTTATAATACTGTAGCAGCTTACGATAGTTTAACCACGAATTATGGGGACCAGTTTCGGGGGGAAATTATGCTTGATCAATTCAATAATATTGTGGTTGCTTCATGCACTCGCTCCACAGACTTTCCCACTGCGAGCGCTTTCCAAGCTGTCAATGCAGGCCAGCAAGATGGTATAGTGTTTAAAGTTCAGAATGACTTTTCATCATTGCTATTCTCGAGTTATTATGGTGGCACCGAAAACGATGCTTGCTATTCTGTTAAGTTGGACCAAGCAGAAAATGTCGTGTTTGTAGGAGGGACCTCTTCTTCAGACTTGCCGAATGCAATAGGAGGCTATTTTGGGACGTATCAAGGGGGAAAGGCTGATGGCTTCGTAGCTAAGGCTTCAAGTGACGGCACAAATTTAATTCAGACTTCTTACCTTGGGATGGGACTCTATGACCAAGCATTTTTTGTAGAAATTGATCGGTTAGATAATGTATTCGTAGTGGGTCAAAGTGTTGGAGGGAATTTTCCTGTTACTCCCGGTGTATATTCCAACCCTGGATCAAGTCAATTTATTGTTAAAATGCTTCCTGACCTCACAGGTGTTATTCAATCGACCGTATTTGGAAGTGGTAGTGCCAATTTCGATATTTCTCCATCAGCTTTTCTAGTGGATATCTGTGGTAATATGTACGTTTCAGGTTGGGGAGCCAATATTTTGCAGGGAACGCCTATTGGAAATATGCCGGTGACGGCAAATGCATTTCAGCAAATAGCTCCAAACGGATTCGATTTTTACTTAATTGTCATTGAACGCGAATTCACTGATCTATTATATGGTACATACATGGGCGGCACTGTTTCAAACGAACATGTGGATGGTGGAACTAGTCGCTTTGACAAAAACGGTGTTGTGTATCAGGGCGTTTGTGGAGGTTGTGGCGGAAATAGCGATTTTCCTACAACACCTGGAGCTTGGTCCGACCAAAATCTAGCTTCCAATTGTAATGCACTTGTATTTAAGTTTGATTTTAACTTAATACCTAATGCAGAATTTACAGTTGACAACAATTTAGGTTGTGCGCCTTTTGAAGTAACGTTTGACAATTTTTCATCTGATTCAGATTCTTACATTTGGGATTTTGGTAATGGCAATACGGATTCGTTAACATTTGCCCCGACATTTACTTTTACTGATCCAGGAGTGTATGAAGTGTTTTTGTACGTGACTGACTCGATTTGTTTGATTACTGATACGGCACAGCTTACTATTACTGTTACTCCGGCACTTGAACTGGATGGGTTAGCCAATATTGAATTGTGTCAACCGGATGATATCACCCTTGTCGCCAACAGCTTTGGGACTGCTACCAATTTTATTTGGTCGTCCAACAGCGACTTTACGGATCAGTTAAACAACACGACCGCAGATTCTGCAGCGCAAGTATTTAATTCTGAGAATGGTTATTATTACGTTCAGCTAAGTAATCCGGGATGTGAGCTTGTTGATAGCATCCTGGTCAACTTTACCAGTGCGGCGTTGGAATTATCAGGTAATCAAGAAATCTGCAGCGATGAAGAAACGACGATTAATGCATCGAGTTTGGATCCATTAATCACCTTTTCGAATTACAATTGGGAACCTGACAGTATTATTATTTCGGGTGATGGTACGTCGGAAATCATCGCGAATCCTAGTACAACACAATACATCTACTTAACAGCAGAATCGAGCAATGGATGTACGCTTTCGGATTCGATTTCAATTAATGTGAGCAACATCAGTGCTTCCAGTGTTACGGCTTCTGCTTCGGAAACCGATGTTCCTAACGGTGCGACGGTTACCTTAACAGCTATGCCACCAGGGTATAATTATTCTTGGTTACCTCCCATTAATTTGACAGCACCAACCAGTCAGGTGACGGATGCGACAATATTTGGGGAAACTACGTACACTGTAATTGTATCGGATGGAATTTGTTCTCGCGAAGCTTCTGTTACTATTAAAACCTATCAATTTGTATGCGAAGAACCATTTGTTTATGTTCCCAACGCGTTCACGCCAAATGGAGACAATGAGAATGATGTGCTCTATATTCGCAGTACAATAATCGAAGAGGCCACGCTGCGCATTTTCAATCGGTGGGGAGAAATGGTCTTTGAAACAAACGACTTGTCCGTTGGATGGGATGGAACTTGGAGAGGGAAAGCGATCTCCCCAGACGTCTACGATTATTATCTTCAGGGCTATTGCATCGATGGCGAGCAATTCTTAATTCAAGGAAATATTACTTTAATTCGATAATAATGAAAAGGCTGAGTTTTTTCATTATGTTTATTGCTTACCTCG
>JALQTG010000276.1 GCA_023264075.1 Crocinitomicaceae bacterium | reverse complement strand
TGTTAGAAACCTTCGAAAATCATGGTGTTGATTCGTTTGTAGGAAAGCTTGCAGCAACCTTTCAGGGCTCTACAGAAACTACTTTTTACGTGCTTGCCATTTATTTTGGGTCGGTTGGAGTAACGAAAACACGTTATGCAGCTGGTGCCGGTCTCCTCGCGGATGCAGCAGGGATTTTAGCCGCGATTTTTATTGCTTATTTATTTTACCAATCATAACATGTTCAATTTCTTCAAGAAAAATAAAGGTCAGACCAGAAAGGTAAACATCAATGATACCAAGCGGGTAAAAGCCAAACCATTCGATTATCATCCAAAAATCATTTTAGCATGGGCAAAGGCCATTGAAGGAAATACGGAGTTAATGAATTATTTGTTTGAAAATGGATTCAAAGAACTTACTATGGCTGCACATGCCATTCGCCTAAAAGACGAAGCGCGCGATTGGCTAATGGAGAATGGTTATCCACACCTCATGGCTATGATTAATGGTGCCGAAGGGAATGAACAAGCGCAGCAATGGTTAAAACTGAACAATTACTTGCTCTTCTATAACATGGCGATAGCCATTGATGGCGAAGAGGAAGGGTTCAAATGGATCAACATGAACAGCACACAGGAAATCTTCTACCTTACACGCAGTATTAAACAAGTGAAAGATAGCATTGAAGAAGAACACAACGACACCCACCGGATGAGTACGGATTAAATTGGTTGTTGCAGGTTTCATGGACTGCGTCCGTTACAGGTTCGAAATCATAACCTGCAACCTGTAACGCGTGAAGCGCCCAACCTGTAACCTCTATTAAATACCTCATTGCAATCTAACCGTTAAACCTTATCTTCGCACCAAATTCTTTGGAAAATACACCCATGAGTGCTGAAAAAATCAAGCAAGCAGTAGACCATTTGCGGAAAGGAAACATCCTCTTATACCCTACCGATACACTTTGGGGGATTGGTTGTGATGCGACCAACCCGGAAGCAGTTGAAAAGGTGTTTGCCCTTAAAAAGAGATCTGATCAAAAAAGTTTAATCGCATTAGTGCATTCTGTAGCTTTCTTAGAACGCTATGTGAAACAAATACCGGAAGTCTGCTATGAACTCATCGACAATTCCGACAAGCCGCTTACCATTGTGTACGAAAACCCCATTAATATTGCCGAGAATGCTCTTGCAGAGGATGGTTCTATGGGATTTCGCTTTACAACAGACCCCATTTGTCAACGTATTATTCAACAACTTAATAAACCATTGATTTCAACAAGTGCTAATCTAAGTGGAGAGCCCTCGCCTACTTGTTTTGACGATGTTTCACCCGTTATCAAATCCGGTGTTGATTTCATTCTTGACGAGCGTACCAAAGAAAAAATGACAAAACCTTCTACGATCATTAAGATCAATAATGACAGTAGTTTTAAAATAATTCGTAAATAGGCTGTATGACTTTTGAAGATTTTAATTTATCGAAACCGTTAATGAATGCACTCAATGAGCAAGAAATTTCTTCTCCTACTGCTATTCAAGAACAGGCTATTCCTGTTATTTCTTCAGGGGCAGACGTCATTGGTATTGCACAAACTGGTACAGGTAAAACATTGGCGTATTTAGTGCCTATCTTGAAAAACCTAAAATACTCGGATCAGCGACAACCCAGAGTAATGATTTTGGTGCCTACCCGTGAATTAGTCGTTCAAGTCATGCAAGAAATTGAAAAGCTCACCACTTATATGTCGGTGCGTACATTAGGAGTATATGGTGGAACAAATATCAATACCCAAAAGCAAAAGATTTATGAAGGGTGCGATATCTTAGTGGCAACACCTGGTCGCTTGTATGATCTAGTAATGACGGGGATCTTACGCCTTAAATCGATTCAGAAGTTGGTCATTGACGAATGTGATGAAATGTTGAACCTCGGATTTCGACCACAGCTCGAGCGAATCTTGGAGTTGCTTCCTACGAAACGTCAAAACCTTATGTTTTCGGCAACGATGACGGAGGAAGTGCATGCATTAATCGAGTCCTACTTCTCAAATACACAAAAAATAGAAATTTCGCGCGTTGGGAAACCCATCGAAGGAATTAATCAGTCATTTTATGCTGTACCGAATTTTAACACTAAAATCAACTTCCTCGTTCATTTACTCGGGGATAAAGAAACCTTTAAAAAGGTATTTGTATTTGTGCGCTCAAAGAAATACGCTGACGCCATTCATGCTGAAGTAGAGAAACACTTCCCCAACGAATTCGGAGCGGTTCACTCCAACAAATCACAAAATTACCGTTTGAGAATGATTGAGGAATTTCAAGCGAGTCAACTACGCGGAATCATCGCTACAGATGTTGTTTCAAGAGGTATCGACGTTGACCTCGTAAGCCATGTCATCAACTTTGACATTCCAGATTTAGCTGAGCAATACATTCATAGAATTGGTAGAACTGGGCGACAG
>JALQTG010000275.1 GCA_023264075.1 Crocinitomicaceae bacterium | reverse complement strand
GTGTCGCCCCACACGTCAAAACTTATTTTTTTTGCTCCAATGATTCCGGCAACCAATGGTCCAGAGTGAATTCCAATACGTATTTCCCAATAATCCTTACCGGTTGCTTGAGCAAATAACTTCTCGTTCATCATGTAGTCGCGCATCTCTAACGCGGCTAGACAAGCTCGAACGGCAGGTTTGCTATTTTTCTCAGTTACGCCAGATAATGCCATGTATGCATCACCAATTGTTTTTATTTTTTCTAACTGATAACGATCAATAATCTCATCGAATTTATTGAAGTAGGTTTCTAACCTTTTTAGCAACTCTAATGGAAGCATGTGCTTCGCTATCTTGGTGAAGGCAACAAAGTCGGTGAACAAAACAGTTCCTTCCTCAATCCGCTGTGGGCTAAATTTCCCTTGTACATTTAAGTCTTCTAAGACGTTTCTTGGAAAGATGTTGGTAAGCAATTGATTAATGCGTTGATCCTTAAAATAAAGCGCTTTGAATACTTCTATTTTTGCTTTGACCAGGTTCGGATTAAATGGTTTTGTAATGTGATCTACTGCTCCTTCTCGAAAACCTTTTACTAATTTAGCTCCACTTCCTTTTTCATCTGTAATAACGATTTTATAAATTTCGGAGCCTTTTGGATGTTGCTTTAATCGCTTTAGAAGTTCAAGCCCACCTTCTTTTTCTGAAGCGCTGACCAAGATGATTCCTATATCCCTTTTGTTCAGAATTGTATAGGCCTCTTCCTCAGTTGGAACACTAATTACGTTATTTCCACCTCCATTTAAAATGGATTTAAGTCCACGCACCGAAACTTCGTCACTGTCAATAATGAGTATGTTGATGAAACGTTCCACACCATAAAAGTAAAGGAAATGACATTGTGGTGTTCGAAAACGTTAGAATTTTATTCACAAATGATTTCCTCATAACTCTACTTCAGGAGACTTCTCCAATATGTCCCAAGTATGATCAGCAAGTAAACGCACTGTTGCAATGAATTGAAACGTATTTTTTGACCTGCCCCATTGGTTTGGAGCAATGAGCGATAGTAGATGATTCCCGTCTTCCTTCTTGTAAAGATGATAAATGTGATTGATTAATGGTTCAAAACGCATTTCAGCCAAGTAAATCCGCTCAGAAATTTCTTTACGATCCTGAAGTTTTTTTGCTTGATCTGCAAGCAATTGCATTTGCTCATAAATTTGACCGAGTTGCATGTCGGTTTGATGTTCCATTGCGTTTAGCCCGCGACTCTTAATCTTGCCTTGGTCTTCTGGTTTGACTAGAGCACTACCTGTGTGATGTGCATAAGGCAAATTATGGGGGGTTTCCGTTATTTTATCAGGATCTATGGGATTGATAAACTCTTCTTTTTCCTTCTCACTCATGATACTACACTGTTCTGTAAAGGTAACAGTTTTTTAGAGGATTTGTTTTCGTTTTGGTGAAATGAAGGGCAGATTTGAGCGGGGTATGTTCCTATTGTCTAATGCAAATCAATTTATAGTAATAAATAAGTAGCACAAACCTACATCTAATTGAGTTATAGGAAAGACAACTGGTCTCCTTTATCAAATCCCTGCTTTGGGCCTTTTGCATTCAATTATTATTCTAATTTTGTAGGGAATAAATACTTGAATTATGGCAAACGACTTATTAAAAGGAAAACGAGGAATTATATTTGGAGCGTTAAACAATCAATCCATTGCATGGAAAGTCGCACAGCGTGCACATGAAGAGGGTGCTACTTTTGTGCTTACTAATGCACCAATCGCTATGCGCATGGGGGAGATCAATGAATTAGCTGCTCAAACGGGAAGTCAAGTTATTCCAGCAGATGCGACAAGTGTTGAGGATTTAGAGAAATTAATCACAGAATCTATGGAGATTCTTGGTGGAAAAATTGATTTTATCCTGCATTCGATTGGTATGTCTCCTAACGTTAGAAAAGGAAAGCATTATACCGATATCAATTATTCGTGGTATAACCAAACATTGGATGTGTCTGCCGGATCATTACATAAAACATTATCTACCGCGATGAAACTGGACGCAATTAACGATTGGGGGTCAGTAGTGGCGCTAACTTATATAGCTGCTCAGCGAATTTTTCCTGACTATAACGATATGGCGGATGCTAAATCATTGCTGGAATCCATTACTCGAAGCTTTGGTTATCACTATGGGATACAGAAAAAAGTGCGTGTAAATACGATTTCACAGTCACCAACAGTCACTACTGCAGGGCAGGGAATCAAAGGTTTTACAGAATTTATTAATTTCAGTGAGCAAATGAGTCCACTGGGAAATGCATCGGCTGAGGCGTGTGCGGACTATTGTATTTCTATGTTTTCTGATTTAACGAGATATGTAACTATGCAAAACCTCTTTCATGATGGAGGATTTAGTAATACTGGTGTAACACAGCAAGTGATTGAGCGATTTGGTGAGTAGTCCCTTTTATCGATTTATTATTAACACAGTTCCTGGCTTGTCCTGGAACTGTGTTTTTTTTGAGCCTATTTTTCTTCAGGAGGTAGCGCTGCCGTTTCTCGATTTCTGATTTTCAAAAAGGAAAGTGTTCCCACCATCGTTAAGAAAACAGGTGCTAACACAATACCAATATGGGGAATAGCTAAAAATCCAGTAAAGATTAGTCCTGTAGTTATCATATGAAGTGGGTGAGAGAATGCATATCCCCAACTTTGAGCAACCGAGTAATCGTACCGTTCTAGTGAAAAGTCATAGCTATTAAATCCTGTAAAAAAGGCAATGAAAATAATGGTCATATAAGGTGTTAGAAAGCCCAAACCGAAAATATAGGCCAACATTAACCAGATAAATTTGATGAAGAGATACATCAATCCACCTAATATAGCGACGCCAATAGTTCGAACGATGTCGTTGATGATTTTCGACCAACTATTTTCAAAGTTCGACCCCGTTTCTTCTCGATCTACACGTTCGCTGAGGATTGTGTGGAATGGAGACAATAATGTTATCAATATAAACTGAAATATAAACAATGAAAGATCTCCTATCCAGCCAAAGAATATATCAACTCCAGATTTCAAGGATTCTCCTATGTAAGGAATATAACTTACAACACTCATGTATTCATTGACAGAGTTTAATGACTGGATGTAGAAGAAATATGCGATAGCCAATACTATTCCGGGAAGAAAGTAAACGAGATATTTTCCTTGGGTTAAAAGAACGAATGAACGATAAATCGCTGAAAAATGGTCAGTAATGAACTTCATAATTACGAATAAATCAATTTTAGAATGAGTAAAGAAATCGCATAAAAGGCAAGTGAACCCAAAAACAAGAGTTTGCCACCTCTATAACCTTGGTAGTACCAATATGCACTATTCAATACCCCCAATAAAATAGCTGGGATAATGCTGATTATAAAAATGTTACTACTCATACTATTTTTGGCATATAAATTGAAAAGAATCTATCTGTAAACATAAAAAAAGAAATTATGAAAACGATATTTTATGAAGGAATTGCATTAGCCGTAGTATTTTTTAGTTTGGCTTTTGTAGCAAGTGCTCAAGAAGGCAAAGTGAACCCCAAATTAACACCGTACAATGTAAAAGTGCAGCATTTCCAAGGTAAAAACAAGGTAGAAGCCCAGAACTCATCAACGAATAATCGAAAAAAAATTGTAAGAACTTCGACTATTCAACCTCTTCCCATTGAAAAAAGAGAAGCCTTAAAGCAATAATACCCCCTTAAAACAAAGTAGTTTTATAGTTTACAAATATATAGTTTAGCATGAAAGCCTTTTACTCTCGAGTAGAAGGCTTTTTTACTGCTGAGCTTGAATAAATTTAATAGTATAGGAACCCACTTCTTCGAGCCAAGCAGGTAAGTTGTCTTCCGACCAGGGATGTGAAGCTCCAAAAGTATGATCTGCCTCCTGAATACGAATCAATTCTCCCGAGGTCCATTCTGCCAAGGCTTCAGACTCTTTCATATGAACAGCGTCATCATTGGTTCCATGAACGTGCAGGCATGGCTTCTTTAGTGAAATTGAAGCTTTTTTGATATCCAATAAATCTTGGTTGTAATACCAATCTTCATAAAATGAAAATTGATGAGGCATGCGCTGCTTTGTACGATTATTTTCAACATATCGAACTCCTTCTTCTTCCCATTGTTGGAGCTCTTGCCCAACGGGGAAACGGTTTGCGATATTCGAGATACTTGCCCAGGTGATGACACCATAAACACGTTCGTCTTGTCCTGTTAAAATAACGTCACCACCACCACGACTATGTCCTACAAGAAATAATTTTTTTCCGGACATATCCATCGTTCGATAAAGCCAGTCGATTCCTTCGTAAATATCATCGATTTCATATGTGTACCGATTATCGCCGAAAGCAACGAGGTCGGGAAAATCTATTGGATTATCAATCGTACCACCGTTGTGAGATAAATTTAGCTTACAAAAACCGATGTTGTGGGTAACGAAATAATCCGAAACTAAGTTCCAACAACCCCAGTCTTTAAATCCTTTGTAGCCATGTACGAACAATACAACGCTGTTAAATATTTCATTATCAGGAGTAACAAGGTCTATAAGACTCTTTCGACTATTCGCTCCTGTATAGATTTGATTTATTAATTGCATAATGAATCGTTTATGGGGTTAGAATATTCCTGCTCCTTGACGTATAATTTCGGGTGAAGTGCCGAGGCAATTGACAATAGTTGAAGCCTCTAATTTCCCCAAGCCACCATCGATAATCGTATGGACCTTATCGTCGAAACGTTGATAGATTTCATAGGGATCAATAAAATATTCTAACAACTCGTCTTCATCATCAATCAAAGAAGTGGTCACTAATGGGTTACCCAATTCCTCTACCAGCGCTAAAACTATTGAATTATCAGGTATTTTTATTCCAATTTCTTTTCGTTTATTGCCGAATAATTTTGGAACATCGTTCGTAGCCTCCAGTATAAAGGTAAAAGGACCTGGCAAACATTGCTTTAATAATTTAAATGTGGAACGATCAATCTGTTTGACATAATTGGAAACTTCACTGAGGTCTTTACATAGAATAGAGAACTTAGATTTATTTAACTTCATGTTTTTCAATCGAGCTAGGTTTTCCAGCGCCTTTTTGTTCATCAGGTCGCATCCCATAGCGTAAACTGTATCTGTGGGGTATATAATGATTTCACCTTGTTTTAATGCCTTTACTACTTGTTGTATAAGGCGTTTATCTATATTGTGTTCTTGAATTTCGATGAGCATGAACAAGGTCTTTGTTGAAATTCAAATTTAAGAATTAATTAAGGTAAATGGGAGAATAACCTAACTATTTCTGTAATTTTATAGCATAAATTAATAAAGTATGTCAGACGATAAAAAAGTCATTTTTTCCATGCACAGAGTGAGTAAGTCAACTCCCGCTGGAAAACAAATCATTAAAAACATATCGCTTTCCTTTTTCTATGGAGCGAAAATCGGAATTATAGGTCTTAACGGTTCGGGGAAGTCAACAGTGATGAAAATTATTGCTGGAATTGACAAGTCGTACCAAGGAGACGTGAGTTTTGTGGATGGCTATTCTGTGGGGTATCTTCCGCAAGAGCCTGAGCTCGACGAGAGTAAAACGGTGAAAGAAATAGTGATGGAGGGTGTTCAAGAAACGGTTGACGTTTTGAAGGAATACGAAGAAATCAATAATGCGTTCATGGACGAAGAAGTGATGAACGATCCTGACAAAATGGATAAGTTGATTGCACGTCAAGGGGAAATTCAAGATCGAATTGATGCATTGGATGCGTGGGAACTAGATAGTAAACTCGACCGTGCAATGGATGCTTTGCGTTGTCCGCCGGATGATCAGAAAATTGAAAATCTCTCTGGTGGTGAACGTCGTCGCGTAGCATTAACGCGTTTGTTGCTTCAAAATCCAGAGGTGCTATTATTGGATGAGCCGACCAACCATTTGGATGCTGAATCTATTGACTGGTTAGAGCAACATTTACAGCAGTATGCAGGTACGGTTATCGCAGTAACGCATGATAGGTACTTCTTGGATAACGTAGCTGGTTGGATTCTCGAGCTAGATAGAGGAGAAGGGATTCCATGGAAAGGAAATTATTCTTCTTGGTTGGAGCAGAAATCTAACCGATTAAAACAAGAGGAAAAAGGCGAGTCGAGACGTCAGAAAATGCTTGAACGCGAATTAGAATGGGTGCGCATGAACCCGAAAGGTCGCCAGGCCAAAAACAAAGCAAGGATCTCGAATTACGATAAATTATTGTCGGAAGAGCAGAAGGATAAAGAAACAAAATTGGAAATTCCAATCCCAAATGGACCGCGTTTAGGGTCTAAAGTAATTGACGCAGTAAATGTCGCTAAAGGGTTTGGAGATAAATTGTTATATGATAACTTAAACTTTTCGTTACCGCCAGCAGGTATCGTTGGAATTATCGGACCAAACGGTGCGGGTAAAACGACGAT
>JALQTG010000097.1 GCA_023264075.1 Crocinitomicaceae bacterium | reverse complement strand
AAGAGCAGCCCAAAGAAACCCTATCCATACTAGAACAATACCAAAACATGCTCTATGCACGAGGCTATGCGCAGAACACCATCACAGCCTACGTACAGTTAATGGCTCCGCTCATCGCCGATCTTCACCCAACATACCCAGATTCCTACACCCTTGCTCAAATCAACACCTATCGTGCGACTCGACTCTTTCGAAAATCCAACAGCACCCAACGCCAATTCGTCGGTGCCCTTAAACTCCTTCTATCCCTCTACAATAACAGCATCGCACCCTCCACTTTGGTCCGCCCAAGAGCCATTAAATCCACCCCTAAGGTCATCGCTATCAACCAAGTCTTGACGATGATCGCCAAAACGCGTAATCTCAAACACCGCTTAATCATCTCCTTGCTGTATTCCTGCGGCCTGCGTAGGGGAGAGATCATCTCTTTACAATGCACCGACCTCAACCTCGAACGAGCTACCATCCATATCCGCCAGGGCAAATGGGGCAAAGACCGCATGCTCCCACTTCCTCAATCACTGCTTCCACTCCTTAGAGAATACGTTCATTTCTTTCAGCCGAAAACCTACCTCTTCGAAGGACAAACCACCCCGCAATACAGCGCCACCTCCATCGCGAACATCGTTGCTCGTGCGGCTAAAAATGCCGGCATTTCACAACGAATCACCCCACATATGCTGCGCCATAGTTACGCCACTCACTTACTAGAAAAAGGTGTGGACCTCCGATACATACAAGAATTACTAGGCCACAGTAGCATTGATACTACAACAGTCTACACTCACGTCGCAAAGAACACGACCTTATCCATTGAAAGTCCCTTAGATACTGCTGTACGGGACCAATTGGCACAAAAAGTTGATTCCCCACCAAATGAAAATGAATTGCCCCCGTGGAAACCTCTGAATTAATTAATACCTTAACAAAAACTAATAACAACCCAACCACAACTTCTTTCACGCCCATAACAACCCCGAAAAAGAACAATAAACCTGTACAATGCCCATTTTACTGGTGGACCTTCTCACAACGGGCATAAACCAGGGCATAAAAGAAGTTGGCAAGCATAAAATGAAACACCTACTAATAATACTATCTGCTCTTTGTCTAATATCCTGCAATAAGAGAGGTAATGACCTTTATGGAGTGTGGTATGCAATTGACACTTTACATCCTGAATCCAACTATGTCGAAAGGCATATAACTGATTCTGCTATTTCAATTGTAAACAATGTAAATTTCAGCTACTTCACAAAGTACGATTATGATAACAACATACTTGAAGAGTACCCTTTAGATCCATATGATTTATCAAAAATACTTGACACTTTGACTTTTCAAGTTGAAATAAAAGAAGGCTCAATGATTTTGACTAACATGATTAATTCTAAAGTCAAATCCAGTTGGAAAAAGGTAGAAAACGTGGAGCCATTTGACATTATTAATGACGATTCATTTAAGTCATTCTTGCCAGAATTTAGAAAGAGGTATTTGAATAATTACTTGAATTCAAATCGCCCAAACAGTCTTGACGAGTACTTAATGTACTTTGACGAAAATTGGGAATTGAATGAATAATAACGCTTGCCAACAACGTATATAACTCATATCCGGGCGCATCGTCCTTTTGGTTATCTTGAAGGAAACCAAAACGACCTCTGCTGATACGAGGTTATATACAAGATTGGCAACCATTGTAATGAAACCTCAATCGCTACTTATACTTCTCTTTATTGGGCTTTTTCCAGTTTGTGGGCATGCTCAAGTTTCTGCTGTGGAAATCCAAATAATCAAAGATTCTTTAAAGGCTGAATTGGGTGATACAGCTCGTTCGAAATGGAGCGCCTCTCAAATCACTCAAATGCTGACTCTTTTAGATTACCCAGGTTCGTTATTCCCGTATTCAGAATTTGACGCAGCACAGTACGTGAATTACCTTGTTAATCCAGATGCTGACCCCTTTGAATGGCAAGAACACTACAAAGAGTATGCGATAGAAGGAAAGTGGTTCTCCCATGATGAAATAGCTGAGATTCTGGAAATCGTCAACAACCCACTAAATTTCGAATGGTCCGAATGTGGTACTCCATTTATCAACGGAGCCATAGTGTTTTATAAAGCGGGGATAGAAGTAGCAAGGATAACTCACGCTTGTGACGGTACTCAAATTGACTGCACGCCTAGAAACCCATTAAATAGATCTGGAATTATTAACGACATGGCGAGAAAGCGACTGTTTATGCTTATCAAGTAAAACGGTTGCCAACACCGTATATGATCCATTTAAAAGTTACAGCCATTTCCAGGAGATAGTCAAGTTTTGGTGATAACTACTAAATATCCACAAAGCCTTGACTATCTCTTACTTTGACGTATCTTGA
>JALQTG010000059.1 GCA_023264075.1 Crocinitomicaceae bacterium | reverse complement strand
TTATACGGGATTGTGACATTTAACCCTTTTAACTCAGGTTGTTGAAATATCGGAAGGATTTGCTGAATCTCATCCAACTCAAAATTATCATAAACTGCATTGAGTTTCTCGCGCTCAAATTTTTCTGTAAAAAATTTTTTAGAGAATGAGTGCCCCAAAGACTTCCCTACTAAGCCATACCGATTAATTGACATCTCACGCGGGATTTAATCTTTTTCCAAGTCGATCAATTAGCAATACGAGAGTCAGACCAACGATCGCAACTAATACAGCCTGGACAAGTAATGGATCACCCTTAAATTCAGCTGGAAAAACATTACCCATCATAAATTCCTCACGACCATCTGAATGCACGACTAAAGGCATATCACTCACCTTGTTTTTCCATGGCCAAATCTTTACCAATGAGCCTAACAAAAATCCAGATAATAATGCCAACACTAGCTGTTTAACGTGCTCAAACAAAAAGTTAAGCAACTTACTAAACGACAATAATCCGACGATGCAACCACTCAAAAATACCGCAATCACTTTAACATCTAACGTCTTTATCCCTGCCATAATCGGATGATAAGATCCCATCAATACTAAGATGAAAGCACCGCTAATCCCCGGAAGAATCATCGCGCAAATCGCAACCGTTCCGCTTAAGAAGACGTACCATAACTCCTCCCCTTTCGCCGTAGTAGTAAGACTAGAAATATAACCTGCAATAAGTGCTCCCAGGATTAAGGCGAAAACTGTCCCAATAGACCACTTTTCAATAGTTCGTGCCACTAAAATAAAACTTGCAATGACCAACCCGAAGAAAAAAGACCACAACAAAACTGGATGTTGATCCAGTAGAAAGGTTACTAACTTTGCTAATGAAAAAACGCTGGTACCAATTCCAATAAAAAGCGAAAGAAAAAAGTTCCCATTAATATGTTTCCATGCACTACCAACACCTTCACTTTTGAGCTTTTTCAGTGCTTGAAGGTTAATTGTACTTAAGCTGTGAATCAACTCTTCATAAATTCCAGTAATAAAGGCAATTGTCCCACCGGAAACACCAGGCACAACATCGGCCGCTCCCATTGCTAGTCCTTTAACTCCAATTAAAAAATAATCAATTACGGAACGCGTATTATCAGCTATCCTACTCATATACTTCTAACGTATTATCGATTTCTAAGGCATACGCGTATATGCCTCCATTCGCTACCATGACTTGAGAAAAGCCAAAATCAGTTTCTAATAAATTAGCAACTGCAGCTGCTCGCTTTCCAGTTTTGCAAAGCACACATGTAGGTATTGAAGCATCTAATTCCGTGAGCCGCTCCTGAAGCATGCCCATTGGAATATGAATTCCTCCAATAGAACAAATTGCAACCTCATAAGGCTCCCGAACATCAAGCAATTGAAAGTTGGTGGACGTATTTAAATATTCAGATAATTCTTGAACAGAAATCAGTTTCATATGCAGTGGAATTTTATCCAGTTAAACCAAGAGTAGCAAAAATAGAAATAAGTATTGAATCCACTCCTCAAAAACTAAAAATCGAGGTAATCCTTGCCGCCTTTCTTGGACTCCTGAAACTCACTAATGGTGAGTATTACATATAAAAAAGAAACCAAAAATGAGCCAGGATAGATCCAGGCATTCAATTGAGAGAAATTACTCCCAGCAAGCCAAAAGACCCCTACGATAAGTAGAATCACCCCATAAATAATCCAAACAATAATGCGAAAGGTGGATATTGGAAACTTCATTAATAGGTGAATAAAGGAGCTGAGAATTCCGTACAATCCCAAAGAAACGACTCCCCAATAAAAATATCCTTCCGTATTAAAAAGCATAAGAAAGAACAAGATTGTTACAAGAACAATGGCTTGAATTAAAAAGTCAATCAATTTAAGCGAATACTTCATAATCAAGAATTAGTGACCAAATTATCGTCCCAATCTTTTGGCTTCGGATCCCCGAGCTTTCCTACCGACTTAGCAATAAGCATCGAAACTGCGGCATCACCTGTCACATTAACCGTTGTGCGTAACATGTCTAGCGGTCTATCGATCGCAAAAATAAGTGCTAGTCCTGCCTCCGGTATACCAGCTTGAGCCAACACAATAACCAACATTACCATACCAGCTCCAGGCACCGCTGCTGATCCTATGCTAGCGAGTGTGGCAGTAACCACGATTCCGAGCTGTGCATATAAATCTAGTTCCATACCAAATGCTTGCGCAATGAAAATGGCAGCAACAGCTTGATACAAACTCGTACCGTCCATATTTATAGTAGCTCCAATTGGCAAAACAAAACTCGTCACTTCTTCTTCCACTCCGAGGTGCTCCTCTACCCGCTCCATTGTAACCGGTAACGTAGCCGCAGAGGAACTCGTACTAAAAGCCAACAATTGTGCAGGTGAAATACCGTTTAAAAAAAATCCCGGCTTCCGACCAGTAAAAAAGTACACTAAGCCAATATAGATGAGAATCATGATGAATAATCCAATGACTACGCTCACGGCATACCAGATCAAGGCGAGAAATAAATCTTGGCTAGGCGCCTCAACGACAAGTGCAGCCAAAAGAGCAAATACCCCATAAGGTGCTGCCAACATGATTAAATCGATTAGCTTCAATATGACCTCGTTGAATCCATCAAAAAATACTTTTACTGGAGCTGACTTATCAGCGGGTATTAATATTAAACCGATTCCAAAAAATATGGCAAAAACGATGACTTGAAGCATGTTTCCGTTATTTGAAGCTGCCTTAAAAATATTATCCGGCACCAATTCCTCTAGGGCCTTCAGCGGTCCAGACTCTTTTTGTTCTGCAGCAGCAGATATTTTCTCCCCAGCACCTTGGCTATAACTCATAACAAGGTCATTTCGCGTCTCTTCAGTGATTGTCTTACCTGGATTCACCAAATTAACCACTACTAAACCAATTGATACTGCAATTAGCGTGGTACCGATATATGTTCCAATGGTACGAAATCCCATTTTGGATAATTTTGAAATATCTTTTAAATCAGACACCCCTTTGATTAAAGAGGCCAATATCAATGGCACCGCAATTAGTTTTAGAGCGTTGATAAACATCGTTCCAAATGGCTTAATCCAATCCCGAACCAACAGTCCAGCGCGAGAAATTTCAACATCAATACCTTTCAATTTTATTGTAGTGAGTGAAGCTCCCCAAGAAGTATTAACTAAAAATAAGCTAAACATCACCCCGGCTAACATCCCGAGTAAAATCTTCCAATGCAGTGCGAGTTTCCCTTTCTTTGATTTTTCCTTCATTTCTTGATTAAAGTTGTGTCGTTTTACTCCTTAAATAGTGGTCTAACAAGACAATAGCAGCCATAGCTTCGACAATTACAACAGCCCGGGGAACAACGCATGGATCATGTCGTCCTTTTCCCTTTACAACGACTTTATTTCCAAGTGAATCTATACTCACCTGGTCTTTCATTAACGTGGCAACAGGTTTAAATGCTATCCGCATATCGATGTTTGCACCATTTGAAATCCCCCCTTGTATACCGCCACTAAAATTCGTTTTAGTTCCGCCATCTGGTAGAATCACATCGTTGTGTTCGCTCCCGCGCATTTCAGCACTGAGAAAACCCGATCCATACTCAAAACCCTTCACAGCATTTATCGAAAGCATCGCTTTTCCCAAGTCGGCATGAAGCTTATCAAAAACAGGATCTCCTAAACCAATCGGAACACCTTGAATAACACAAGCTATCGCGCCACCTATTGTATCACCATCTTTACGGATCACTTTTACTAACTCCTCCATACGCTTCGCCAATTCTGGCGCAGGACAGCGTACTGGATTAGTTTCTATCAATGTCAAATCGATTGGTGTTTCTGGTGGAATTCGTAGCGTACCAATTTGATCAACGTATGCATGAATCTTCACCCCAAGTTGCTCCAATATCTGCTTAGCAACAGCTCCCGCTGCGACACGACAGGCGGTCTCTCGAGCACTCGAACGTCCTCCTCCTCGGTAATCGCGGTGACCATATTTCTTATCATAAGTAAAGTCCGCATGTGAAGGGCGATATACATCTTTAATGTGCTCATAATCCGCAGATTTTTGATTATCATTCGGAATAATAAACCCAATCGGTGCACCCGTCGTCTTCCCCTCAAACACTCCTGAAAGGAGCTGAATCTTATCCGATTCTTTGCGCTGTGTAACAATGGCCGATTGCCCCGGTTTTCTCCTGTCTAACTCAAGCTGAATTCGATCTACGTCAAGAGGCATATTTGCAGGAACTCCATCAATTACTCCCCCAATGGCCGCACCATGAGATTCACCAAATGTAGTGAGCTTAAATAAAGTCCCGAAACTATTTCCAGCCATTCAATATCTTGTTTGTTGGTAAAAGTAATGATTTTATAAGAATCCCTCTTCGATGTTGAATTCAAATTAAACAACAACGTTTTCATCCAATATGTTGCTGATTTCACCGATTACTATATTTTTGTACTATGTCCATTCATGCTTGGTTTCCCGAATATTTCAATGCGCTTTTGAAACGCTTAGGGATTACTTTGTTCATGTTGAGTATTACACGAATTCTATTTTATTGTTTGAATTCATCCGCCTTCCCAGCATGGCAAGCCACTGATTTTTTAGCGGGAATTTACATGGACTGTATTGCTATAGGTATTTGGTTTATGCCATTCTATGGTCTTTCACTTCTACCTAATCCATATCGTAATTCAAAGCTCTATCAACATTTTCTTTTCGCCCTTTTTCACCTTACCAATGCGATAATGCTCATGCTGAATCTATTAGATATTGAATATTTCAAATA
>JALQTG010000039.1 GCA_023264075.1 Crocinitomicaceae bacterium | reverse complement strand
GAAAATCTCCCTCTAATCCATTGTGTACATATACATGTCCATTGTTTACCATATCAAATTGAAAGTTATTCAGGTGAAAAGTGTAGCGATCATCATATAGACCAACTCCTGCCTTATCTAAAGGGTTGGCAGCCCACCATTCAGGATAATATCCTGCTGAACCTATTGGGTCTGGTCCAACACCAAAGTGAGCAGGAACAACAGAATCAATTACCCAAGTCTTATATCCCGGGCCAGCTGCACCTCCCGTCAAGGCGTTGTATATTGGACTATCGAGTAATGTAGGATCGGAATTAGCTATGACAACTTCTTGAGTTGTTGAAGCACTTCCTCCTGAAGTAAAAACGGTCAGTTTTACAATGTAGGTTCCGGCATTTGGATAGATCCCAGTTACATTTGTTCCAGATGCATTTAATCCATTACCCAAATCCCAGGTAGCCTGAACTGTTGAATTCAATGCTGTAAATTCGATGATATTTGGGTTAGCTGTCGAAGGTTGGTAAGTGAACTCGGCATCTGCCGCTGTCGGAGGATCACCTAATGTAGGTTCATCTTTCTTTTTACAAGATACAACCGATACAACGGCAAAAAGTAGAATTAAAAAGTTGAGCTTTTTCATAGTTTTTGATATTTATAATTAATACCCTGGATTTTGAGCCCAATTTCCACCGGCTAAGTCAATTTCGACTTGAGGAATTGGGAAAAGTTCATGTTTGCCTGCAATAAAGCCATCAATTTTTGATGCGGCCTCTCCTGTTCTCACTAAATCGAAGAAACGATGGCCTTCACATGACAATTCGAGTCTTCTTTCGTTCCATATATCGTTAACTGAAGAAATGGTAAGTGTTGGCATTCCAGCTCGTTCGCGCACAATGTTTAAATATGTTTGAGCGGTTGATGGGTTTCCAGAAAGATAATGAGCTTCAGCTGCCATTAATAGGACGTCAGCATAACGGATTACCCGGTAGTTCACTGGGCTTGTAAGGTCGTTGTCAGGTAATCCTATTTCCCCTTGTCTTTTGATGTACTTATTGTTGTAATATCCAGTATGTCCGCCTGCTCCAATAGCATATGATATGCTGCCAGGATTCGCTTGTGCCGCTATAAATGCTTCAATATCCAATATGGTAGCATCCCTTCTTGGGTCACTTGCGCTGAAAGCATTGTAAAGGTCTTGTGTGGGTAAATTGTAGCTATTCCCATCTCCATATACCGGTCCAGTATATTGTCTGATTCCGTTAAAACCAGGTCCAGCGTTCCCTTCTAAACAAACAAGACAATTATAACCACCACCCTCTAGTCCACTGTATTCGACGTCAAAAACACTTTCTGTATTTCCTTCACTCGCGACTGTGAAGAGGTCATTGTAATCTGCTATTAAACTGTATTGATTGGAACCAATAACTTCGTCTAAAATGGTTGCGGCTTCTGCGAACTTGTCTTGGTATAAATATACTTTACCCAATAACGATTTTGCAGCACCCGATGTTGCTCTTCCTTTAATAAGAGCGACAGGATTCAACTCTGGAATTGCTTCTGTCAAATCTTTTTCAATTTGGGCATAGACTTCTTCAATAGATGCGCGCTCAATTTGTCGAGATTGTTCCACGCCAATACGTTCATCAACAATCAATGGAACTCCACCGAAGAATTTAACCAATTCGAAATAATAAAAAGCGCGTAGAAATTTTGCCTCAGCAAAAAAATGGTCTTTTTCATTGAATTCAATGGCATCTGGGTTTGCCTGTTGCTCAAGGATGAAATTCGCACGTGTGAGACCAGTGTAGTTCCAACGTAAAACGTTTCTCAATTCATCATTTAATCCACCGTGGATCATTTCATCGATTTGATGAAGTCCTCGAGTGTCGTTCACACTTTCTCCTCCAGCGATCGTGTTATCTGAAGCAATGTCGCCAATCCAAACAGATAGAAAAGAAGCCTGAAGTAGATCATATGCTCCGGTTAGTGCTCGGTCATAATCCTCTTCCGTAAGAAAGTAGTTCTCGGCATCTTGTGCGTAAGGAGGATCTACATCAAGAAACTTTTTACATGCAGTAATTCCTATTGCAAGAGAAACAGTGAATAATATTAGTATTTTTTTCATTGTATTCTTCGTTTAAAATTTTAATTGAATCCCACCCATGAATGTTCGTGCTTGTGGATAAATACCATAATCAACTCCAGCTGATAATACACCTCCGGAACCAACATCTGGATCGAAACCTAGGTACCTGGTGTAAGTAACCAAGTTGTTTACAGCAAAATAGATTCGCAAGCTTTGTACTTTAATTTTGTTCATCATATTAGATGGAAATGTATAACCAACTTGTATGTTCCTTAAACGAACAAAGGAACCGTCCTCCACATAGTAAGACGAGAAAATCGTGTTGTTCGTTGGCCCTGATGTAACTCGTGGGTGAATGTTCGTTGATCCTGGTCCAGTCCAACGGTCAATAACATAATCTAATTGATTTGCATAAGGTTGGTTGCGCTCATAATTTCTTATGATTTCTTGTCCTAGTGCTGCGTAGATATTGGTGGAGAAATCAAAACTTTTATACTTCGCATTCAATGAAAGTCCCATAATGAAATCAGGGATAGGTGATCCCAAATCAGTTTTATCAGAATCATCACTAAAGTTAATTATTCCATCTCCATTCTGGTCAACGAAGATTAAGTCTCCAGGTTGGGCGTTTGCCTGCTGAACAGGATGGTTATCGATTTCTTCTTGAGTTTGGAATATACCAGCCGTTTCATAGCCATGGAAATACCCGATTTCGAATCCTTCTTCAAAACGCGTTGCAACACCAGCGCCTACTCCGAAATTCGCTCCTGGAAGGAAGTCAATTCCATCAGGTACACTGGTTACTTTGTTTGTAATTGCTGTAAAGTTATAGTTAGCGCCGACTACCAAATCTTTGTCTGGATTTGTTGAGTATCCTAATTCTATTTCAATACCTCTATTGGAAACGTCTCCGGCATTGATGATTGGAGGAAAACCTCCAGGTCCGTAGGAGCCAAGAACTGCGGAAACATCTGGTTGAAATAACAAGTCAAACGTATTTTTCACAAAGTAGTTGGTTGTAAAGTCTAATCGTTTCCAAAGCGTAAGGTCGGCTCCAATATTCAATTGACGCGTGGTTTCCCATTTCAAATCAGGGTTCCCTGTTCTTCCAATGGCTACACCTTGCGTAATGATATCATTGAAGACATATACTCCTTCGCCATCAAGTAAAGCGCGGTATGCGAAGTTCGGAATCTGATCATTCCCGGAAACACCGAAACTAGCTCTTATTTTGAAGAAATCAATCATCTTAACATCGAAAAAATCTTCTTCATTAACAATCCAGGCTCCCGAAATTGTAGGGAAAATTCCAAAGCGATTGTTAGGACCGAACTTGCTTGATCCATCTCTTCTTAAGATTCCCGAAACCATATATTTTGAAGCATAACGGTATTCTGCACGAATGAACGCAGAGACCAATCGCTCTTTGAATTCATAGGAGAACGTATTATTTAGAAATCCTCCATCAGCTGTGCTCGCAGAGACATCAGCAAAGTCGAGAGAGTTGTTAGGAATTCCGTAAGCAATACCACTCAACGATTCTCCTTTTCTCTGAAATACGGTCGCTCCTAGAGTGCCTTTTACGTTATGGATAGACTTAAACGTTTTGTTGTAATTCAAATAACTCTCATAAGTAAGGTCTAAAAAGGATGCTCTTTCTTCATATACAGATGCTCCACGCTCGATAAAAACGTCTTCTGCTATTTCAACTAATGGCGACTCCAGGTCTTCATTGGCAGCGGTATTCGCGAATTTACCCGGTCCATACCAAACGAGTGGTGAGAATACTTTGGAATCTACAAGTGCATAATTATATCCGAAACTATTGGTAAAACTGAAGTGATCGTTAAAGTCGTATATAAATTCTTCTTTTCCGACGAACTTATCTGCTACAGATGAATTGAATTGGTTTTGAATCTGAGCGACGGGATTAATAATGTCACTTACTTCATCTAAGTAGGAGAAGTTGCCATTAGGAGTGATAATTGGGCTCGTTGGGAAAGCGTTTACCGTATTGTAAAGTACAGAACCCAGTCCGTTTTCAGGAAGTCCTGAACGTACATCGTTCGAAAATAAGAAAACAGAGTTTAATTTAAGTTTTTCGGACATATCGGTACTAAAGTTCAATCGGGAATTATACCTTGAAAAGGTCGCTTTCTCTCCACCTACAATACCATCTTGAGTAAAATAACCCAAACCAATCGAATAGCGGGTGTTTTGAGATCCACCACTTATGCTAAAGTTATGACTTTGAACTGGTGCATTCTGAAATATAGAATCCTGCCAGTTTGTTCCTATTCCTAGGTTTGTGTTATTGAAAGGAAGCGGTTCGCCACCATTGCCGAACATCTCATTTTTGATTACGGCATATTCTTGCGCATTCAGTAAGTTTAATTTTTTGGAAGTTTGCTGGATACCGAAGTAAGCATTGTATTCAACGGAAGGTTTTGCATTGAGCTTTCCTTTTTTGGTGGTTACTATGATTACTCCATTCGCTGCTCTCACACCATAGATTCCAGCCGTCGCATCTTTCAGCACATTGATCGATTCAATGTCAGAAGGATTTAACGCATTAAGTCCAGCGGCGTCATACACAACTCCGTCAACTAAAATTAATGGATTGTTATTTCCGAACGTGGATAAACCTCGAATACGAATGTTAGATGACCCCCCGGGGGAACCGGAATTGGTACTGATGTTTACTCCGGATACTTGCCCTTGAAGAGATTGGTCCATACGGGATAGATTCATTTTTTCCACGTCTTCTCCGCTTACCTTTGAGGTGGCTCCGGTCAATTCTTTACTCGTAGACTCTCCATAACCTACTACCACTACTTCTTCGAATTCTTTTATCCCTTCTAATACCACGTCGATCGAAGTCCTACCGGCAACTAAAATTTCTTTTTTCTCATGAACAGGGGAGAAAATGATCAAGCTGAGATCAATAGCATTAGTAGTTGTAAGGTTGTAAACACCGCTAATATCTGTTTCAGCACCTTCATTAGCACCTTTTACTTTAACGGAAGCAAAAGGAACAGGCTCTCCTTTCGTATCTTTTACAGTACCAGAGATAGTAATTTCTTGCGCAAAAGATAGGCTGCTAAGAAGCAGAATTTGAAGTAGAAATAGAACGGATTTCATAAATTAATTTTTGTAAATATAAAGAATTTTTAGATATTGTAAAATATACAACAACAAAATATTAATTTTTGTTAATTTGAATTTTGAAATTTTCAGTTTTAATAGATTCAGGACTTAAGTGATAATTGACAAGATTTTCAAGTGGTCGACGGATTACTTTTCCAAATGAAAGGCCTTTTGACAGGCAAGCTTGCTCTAACTCATCTTTTAGTAATGAAGCGACTGATCCAACAAAGGAGATGGTCGATTTTTTTGCTTCTGGATAGCAAAGCACATGCTTATCGATGAATTCTAAAAACCCTTTTTGTATGAGTTTTTGACAATAGTCTAATTCTTTGTTTCTAATCAGAACAGGCATAAAAGAAGCGATATACACGTTTGCATCTTCTTTCATATAAACGTTTTCAAAAATAATTTCTTTGGTTAGCCCAAGTCGATTCATTTCAGTCATCATTTTTTCAGGTAGCCTCCCGTATAAATAGGCAGACAATATAGATTTTCCAAAATAACTTCCGCTTCCTTCGTCTCCCAGTATATAACCTAGTGCATGCGAGTTCTCGGTGATTTCTTTTCCATCAAAGTAACAGGAGTTAGATCCAGTACCTAATATACAGGCAATTATTGGTCTATTCTCATGGAGTGAGACTGCACAGGCTTTAAGGTCGTGGTCCACTTGAACAGTTGCTTTTGTAAAAAATGCCTTGAGGCCATTTTCGATAATTGCATTTAACTTTTTCGAAGAACATCCAGCGCCGTAGAAATATATTTTTGTGATGTCGTTTTTGATTAAATCGAGCTCAAGATGATCATTGAGTTCAATAAGAATATCTTCCTTGCTATGAAAGAAGGGGTTAAAACCTTTGGTCCTATAGGGTATGTGTTGCCCATCTTTAATGAGCATCCAATCGGCCTTTGTTGAGCCGCTTTCAACAACTAAAATCATATTTTATAATGTTAACTTAGGTAACAAATATATATTTTTTTTAACACTTAGTGTATGATTTACCAAAAGATTGTACATTTGAAGTGAATAATAACACTAAGAAAAGAATGGAAGTTAATAAAATCAAGCCTTTTTACATGGTTATTTTTGGGGGAGATGGCGATTTAGCAAAACGCAAAATTATCCCCGCCCTTTGTCACCGATTTTTAGATGGTCAATTGAATCTCCCATTTGAAATTCTTGTTATTTCGCGTTCAATGAAAGATGAAAAGGTGATTCGCTCTGTTTTCACTGATTTTATTAAACTGAGTTGCACAGACGATGAAAAAACGAAGTTTACGGAGCAAATTAAAGAATTTGTCGAGAAAATAACGTTGCTTAACATTCCAGAAAATAAGTTGGATGCCTACGGTCCGTTAAATGATCACTTAATTCGGAATAAAGAATGGGAGAGAGTGTTCTATTTTTCCGTTCCATCTAGTGCATTCGGAGAGATATGTCAAGCCTTAGATGCGGCTCAACTTATAACTTCTACAAGTAAGGTTGTTTTAGAAAAGCCTCTTGGTCACGACTTAAATTCGAGTAGAGAAATCAATTCGGTGATTTCAGCATCTTTTAAAGAGTATCAAATTTTTAGAATTGATCATTATCTTGGAAAAGAGACCGTACAGAATTTAATGGTTCTTCGGTTTGCCAACCCGCTCTTTGAGCGCGCGTGGAATGCAGATAATATTGATAATATTCAGATTACGGTAGCAGAGGCTCTTGGAGTAGAGAGTAGGGCAGGGTATTATGATAATACCGGTGCGCTCTTGGATATGGTACAGAATCATTTGCTACAATTGCTGTGTTTGATTGCGATGGAGCCGCCAGCAACATTAGATCCTGATACGGTTCGAAACGAAAAGCTCAAGGTAATTCAGTCCTTGCGCCCGTTTACGAAGAAAACGATTGCTGAAAATATCGTACGTGGACAATATACTCGTGGACGCGTAGGTACAGATAAGGTAAATTCCTACCTAGAAGATATCCAGAAGTATGAGTCTGAAACTGAAACATTTGTCGCAATGAAGACCTACATCGATAACTGGAGATGGAAAAATACCCCTATCTATTTGCGGACTGGAAAACGAATGAAGAAGCGCTACTCGGATATTGTGATTAACTTCAAAACAATGCCACATTCCATTTTTCCTGAGTCGAATTATCCGCTAATGAATAAGTTGATTATTCGCCTTCAGCCGGATGAACGCATCGAATTGGTTCAGTTGAGCAAGGTTCCTGGTCCAGGTGGATATCGCTTTAAGCCAATTTCCTTGGAGTTGGACTTTTTGGATTCCTTTAAAGATCGTATGCCTGACGCATACGAGCGGCTAATCATCGATGTGCTCAGGGGCAATCAAACGCTTTTCATGCGTTATGATGAGTTGGATTCGGCGTGGACATGGATTGAATATATAAGTCGCAATTGGAAGAAAGAGGTTCCGATAACATTATATGAATCCGGTTCATGGGGGCCCGGCGATTTGATTTTAGAGCAAGGTACTAAATGGCAAACAAGATGATGATGTTTGAGTATCCCACACAATTAGCAGCGAATCGAGCCCTATTCAATGAAATGAAAAAAGAGCTCGATACAATTTATTCACAAGGGAGGACTCCCAGGATTTTATTATCTGGAGGAAACAGTCCTAAGTCACTTTATCAAATGATGGGTAAAGAATATGTGGGTAGCACTCGTTTGAAAATTGGCTTAGTTGATGAGCGCTTTGTTCCATTAGATCACGAACAAAATAACGAACGCATGATTCGAAGCTGTTTTTCAAATCAAGTAGAACTTATTGGAATGGTTCAGAATCCTGAGAACTATGAAAACAATTTAACATTAGCTCAGCGCGACTATGTTGATTTTTATGAAAATTTAGATGTAGTCCTTTTGGGTATGGGTGGTGATGGTCATTACGCTTCCATTTTTCCAAATGATAAGGCCTCTGAAGAAGCTGCTTTGTCTTCGGATAAAGCAATTATGAATACCAACGCTCCCAGCTTCCCTAAGCAACGAATTACGTGTAATTTAGAATTGCTTTGTGGTGCGAAAACTATCTATTTATTAATATTCGGTCAAGATAAATTGGAGTTATTGGGGAGTTCGAATGAACATTTACCTATTACGCAACTATTAAAAAGAAGACAGGATATACAAATTTATTGTTCCAATGATAAATAAGAAAATTCAAAAAGTAACTGATACGATCATCGCGAGAAGCGAGGCTTCTCGGAAATCATATTTAGAAGATGTTCAAAAGAACTTTAATGGTAAGCGACATCGCAACAAATTGAGTTGTGGAAATTTAGCACATGGATTCGCTGGATGCGATGCACATGAAAAATCTTCAATTGCAGCGGGTGTTGCACCAAATATTGGGTTAGTGACTGCGTATAATGACATGTTATCTGCGCACAAGCCCTATGAGGATTATCCAAAAGAATTACGTGCCTATGCGAGAAATATGAACGCTACCCTTCAAGTTGCGGGTGGTGTTCCTGCCATGTGTGACGGTGTAACTCAAGGTCAACCGGGGATGGATTTGTCCCTGTTAAGCCGCGATGTCATTGCGTTGTCTACAGCGATAGCTCTTTCTCATGATATGTTCGATGGCGCTGCTCATTTAGGGATTTGTGATAAAATTGTTCCAGGTATGCTTATTGGTAGTTTGAGTTTTGGACACTTGCCTACTATATTTATTCCTGGAGGTCCGATGGAGAGCGGGATTTCTAATGAGGAAAAAGCAAGAATAAGACAAGATTTTGCGGAGGGAAAAATTTCGCGGGAAGAATTGTTAAAAGGCGAGTCAGATTCGTATCACTCACCTGGTACATGCACGTTTTATGGTACAGCGAACTCGAATCAAATGTTGATGGAAATCATGGGATTGCAACTTCCTGGCTCGAGTTTTATTAATCCTGGTACGCCGATGCGAGCGGCAATGAATGAGGAGGCCATTCGAATCTTACTGAAGAATATCGAAAGTAGAGATGTTACACGTTCAATAGGATTACAGTTCAATGAGAAAAGCATTGTGAATGGCATTATTGGGTTACTTGCGACGGGTGGCTCCACTAATCATACTCTACATATTTTGGCTATGGCAAATGCTGCAGGAATCAAGGTGACTTGGAAAGATTTTTCTGATTTATCAGAGGTCATTCCTTCTATTTGTAAGGTTTATCCAAATGGAGCGGCTGATATTAATCATTTTCACGCTTCTGGAGGTATGGCTTTTGTTACGCGAACGCTGCTCGATCATGGGTTGCTTCACAATGACGTTTCGACTGTCTTTGGAACTGGAATGGAAGAATATACCAAGGAGCCAAAATTGATTGATGGAAGAATTGAATATGTAAATGGCCCGAGAGAATCATTGAATTCTTCAATTATTCGATCATGCAGTGAGCCATTTAACTCATCGGGGGGATTAAAAGTACTCTCAGGAAATCTGGGGACAGCAGTGATTAAAACTTCTGCAGTAGCAGACGAATATTTGGTGATTGAAGAAGATGTTATTGTTTTTGACGACCAAGAAGAGCTTATTAAAATGTATAAGGAGGGAGGATTGAATAGGAATTTTATTGCGGTAATTCCATTTCAAGGCCCCAAGCAAAAGGGAATGCCCGAGCTTCATAATCTAACACCCACGTTGACGGTTTTACAGAAGAAAGGGTATAATGTCGCGTTGGTTACTGATGGTCGAATGTCTGGTGCTTCAGGTAAAGTACCAGCTGCTATACATTTAAGTCCTGAAGCGGCCTTAGGTGGTTTGATTGGGAAGTTAAAAACGGGTGATCGCGTGCGCCTAGATGCTGTTGCTGGAACATTGGAGTGTCTTACTCCAAATGTGCATGAAAGAGCTCAGCGAACACTGCACTATGATGATTCTAGCCATGGGCGAAAACTATTTGCTAAGATTAGAAACTTAAGTACTCCAAGTGATGAGGGTGCAGCGATAATTTAATGAATGAACTATGCAAAATAATATAGCTGAAATATTAGAAAATAATCCGTTGATTCCTGTTGTTACAATTCAGAATTCTGCGGATGTAGATAAACTGTATTTAAAACTTTCTGAGAAAGGAATTAAATGTATTGAAATAACGCTCCGGACAGATTTCGCGTGGGAGGGAATTGCTCTATTCAAGAAGAAATATGGTCATGAATTTAAAGTAGGTGTGGGCACAGTGATTTCGCGCACGCAAATTCATAAATCCATTGAGTTAGATGTGGACTTCATTGTAAGTCCAGGATTAACCACTTCCATGATTCAGCTTTTAGAAGCAAGTAAAATTCCTTTTATTGCTGGAGTATCCACACCCAGTGAAATCATGCGTGCGATGGAAATAGGATGGAAATACCTTAAGTTTTTTCCTGCTGATATTTTTGGTGGGGTTCAATCGATGAAGGCATTTGGAGCAATTTTTAGCGATATTAAGTTTTGTCCAACTGGAGGAATTGATGAAGCGAATTACGAACAGTACCTGGAATTGAATAATGTAATCTCCGTGGGAGGTTCTTGGTTAGCGAAATAAGTAGGCCTTATGATGATGTCGAAAATGAATATAGGAATTAACGGCTTTGGTCGCATTGGGAGATTGGTTTTTCGAAATGCACTACTAAATCCAAATGTCGAAATTGTAGCCATTAACGATCTCGTTGGTATTGATTATTTGGCCTATTTAATGCGTTACGACTCCACTCACGGTAAGCTCAATGCAGAAATTCGAGTTGAGGGGAATTCATTAGTTGTGGATGGTAAACCAATTCGTGTCACCAGTGAGCGTGATCCCGAGAACTTAAATTGGTCGGCTGTCGGAGCAGAATATGTTGTGGAGTCAACGGGGATATTTTTGACCTTTGATACGGCGAAAACACATTTGAAGGCTGGGGCGAGAAAAGTTATTCTTTCCGCACCTTCAAAAGATGATACGCCTATGTTTGTGATGGGTGTGAACCACAATTCGTACACGGAAAATATGAATATCGTTTCCAATGCGTCATGCACTACAAATTGTCTTGCCCCGATTGCGAAGGTGTTACATGATAATTTCGGAATTGAGTCAGGATTAATGACAACCGTACATGCAACTACCTCTACACAGAATACTGTAGATGGTCCTTCGGGAAAAGACTGGCGCGGTGGGAGAGGTGCAGGTCAAAATATTATTCCAGCTTCAACAGGTGCTGCAATTGCTGTCGGTAAAGTGATTCCGGAATTGTCTGGAAAATTAACGGGGATGGCGTTTAGAGTGCCAACTTCGAATATCTCAGTTGTTGATCTTACTGTGAATTTGCAAAAGGATGTTACTTATGATGAGGTGAAACGGGCCATGCAAGAAGCTGCCTTAGGATCAATGAAAGGTGTCCTTGGGTATACCGATGAACTGGTTGTGTCTTCAGATTTTCTTGGTGATGCGCGTACCTCCATTTTTGACGCCACCGCTGGGATTCAACTTACTCCGCGCTTTTTAAAGTTAGTTTCTTGGTATGACAATGAATGGGGGTATTCCAGCAAAATTATTGACTTGATTAATCACGTCCATAAGCAAAAATCACTGAAGTACTAGTTTTTCATTAAAGAGGTATAAAGTATACATGAAAAATCACAACTAAAGGCGATATTGGATTATTCAAGCATTTGCATGTGTCTGGTCAAGTTTTTTGAAAGATTAAATGTCTTTGCTCTGGTTAGCATGCGTGAAAAGAGATGGTGCCTCGAATTAGATACTTATGAATACCTAAATCTGTAGTTTACCATTAAAATCTACTTGTGTTAATTGCATTAAATGTTAGCTTGGTTAGTTTGAAGTTTTGATCTAGGTAATTGTAATAAGAATTTTCAGATGAATTATTTCCTTTGCCAGTTGTTTGTTTATAATTTCCCATTAAACCCCATCTTATGATCGATTAAATTAATGCTAAAATAACATATGGTATATTGTACTATAAGTATATTTTTGACTAATTTTGTGACTTAATTAAATGTAAAGCAATGGAAATAGCAATTATAGCTCACGATGGGAAGAAGGCTGAAATGGTACAGTTTCTGAATGAACAAAAAGAAATTTTTCATAAAAGCGAAATCACACTTGTTTCAACAGGTACAACTGGTTCAAAAGTAGAAAAAGCCGGTTTTGCAGTGACTAAGTTACTATCTGGACCACTTGGTGGAGATGCTCAAATAGCATCTCGAGTTGCTGAGGGGCTCTGTGATATGGTTATTTTCTTTCGGGATCCACTCGAAAAACATCCGCATGAACCAGATATATTTATGCTTATGAGACTGTGTGATGTACATGACGTCCCGTTAGCAACTAATCCTGCTACAGCAGCACGTTTATTGGCCAGTATAGATGCGTTTTAAATGAGTTCTACTAAGGTAGATTGTCTTCCTCATCTTCAGAGGGTTCGTCGTATATTTCATCCCATCGTTCCACCCGTTTAACGCCTTCAAGCATCACGAATTTATCAATGAGTTCATCGAGGTGTTGCTTATCAAATACGTATACTTGAATTTTTCCTTCAAATATTCCGTCATGAGAATCGAAGCTTATGGATTTCATATTGACGTTGTGCTGGAACGAAATGATTTGGGTAATTTTATTCACAATACCAATGTCATCAATTCCTACGATACGCAATTTTGCAATGTGCTCCTTGAGTTCTTTAGATTTCCATTTGGCAGAAATACATCGGTAAGCATTTTTAGACATCAGGTTTTCAGCATTCGGACAATTGGTGCGATGTATTTTTATGCCTTCATTTATCGTAATAAATCCAAAGACAGAATCTCCAGGTAGTGGATTGCAACAACGTGCAAATGAATATTCGATGTCGTTAAAATCGTCGCCAATCACTAAAACATCTTTCTTCTTGTCGATACGCCTATTGATATCCGAGGTGGAGGTAATTTTTGTTTTTTTGATTTCTCGCTCCCAATGCAACATCCCGCCAACATTTTTTAAACTCCTTATTTTCGATAAATCGATTTTCCCTTTGGCAATCCGAATGTACAACTCTGAGGCTGAAGGCACTTTAAAAAACTTTTCTAAGACGGTTATATTTTCTCCGACAAAACGTATATTAAATTGCTTAAATTTCCGATCTACAATCTCTTTACCATCATCAGCAATTTTCTTACGTTCTTCGTTAAGGGCATTTTTTATTTTCTGTTTTGCCCTCGCCGTTACTACAAACTTTAACCATTCTTCACTTGGCTTTTGTTTCGTAGAGGTAATGATCTCAACTTGATGCCCATTCTTCAATTGGTGACTGAGTGGTACAAGTCGATTGTTCACCTTGGCGCCGATGCATTTCAATCCTATGTCTGTATGAATGTCAAATGCAAAATCCAATGTAGTGGCTCCAGTTGGTAATACGCGAAGATCTCCGCGAGGAGTGAATACATAAATTTCGTCGTTGAACAAGTTGAGCTTGAATTCATTCACGAAATCCATGGCATTGGCATTAGGAGATTCCAATAAGTCGCGAATTTCACCAATCCATCGATCAAATTTATTTTCTCCTGATTTCGATTCTTTATAGTTGTAATGAGCCGCCAATCCTTTTTCTGCAATGTCATCCATTCGCTTCGAACGAATTTGTACTTCCACCCATTTTCCTTGTGGACTCATCACAGTAGTGTGGAGGGATTCATATCCGTTTGCGCGTGGAGTAGAAATCCAATCGCGCAATCGATCTGGATTGGGTTGATAGAAATCAGTTACAACGCTGTAAACCCTCCAACAGTCTGATTTTTCTATTTCTTCTGGAGTATCCAGTATGATGCGCACCGCAAATAAGTCGAATACTTCTTCGAAAGGAATTTCTTTGGATTGCATTTTTCGCCAGATAGAGGAGATTGATTTCGTCCTGGCTTTAATTTCAAAGGTATACCCCTCAAAAAGTAACGCCTCTTTAATCGGATGAACAAATCGTCGAATAAAGCGTTGTCGTACGGCCTTTGTCGATTTTAATTTGGTTTCAATCTCGTCATATGCCACTGGATTCATATGTTTTAAGCACAAATCTTCCAGTTCCGTTTTTATCGTATACAACCCAAGTCGATGAGCGAGTGGAGCATAAAGGAAATTTGTTTCCGACGCAATCTTGAGTCGCTTGTCATCACGCATACTGTCCAATGTGCGCATGTTGTGCAAACGATCGGCTAACTTGATGAGTACAACACGTAAGTCATCCGAAATGGTTAAGATCATTTTACGGAAGTTCTC
>JALQTG010000257.1 GCA_023264075.1 Crocinitomicaceae bacterium | reverse complement strand
TGGCAATGCCATCTGAACTTCTGCCACGCGCTGCTTTAATGCTGAAATCACCTTCTGAGAATCGGCTCCTTTGAGCATCATCACTTGGCCCAACACTTTTTCACCTTCTCCATTGCCAGTCACCGCTCCAAATCGAGGAGCAGAACCCAGTTTAATTTCGGCGATATCTTTTACTAGAATAGGAACTCCATTCTTTAATATCACCACAGTATTCTCAATGTCTTCAATACTTTTCATCAAACCTTCCCCCCGAATAAAATAGGCCTGATTTTCACGTTGAATGTAACTGCCTCCTGCGATACTATTATTTGACTCTAAAGCGGTATACAACGTCGAAAGTGAGATATCCATTGCTTTTAATTCCGAAGTCTTAACAGCAACTTCGTATTGTTTTAAGTAGCCTCCCCATGTATTAATTTCAACTACACCTTCTATTCCAGCTAATTGTCGTTTTACCATCCAATCTTGAATCGTACGCAATTCCATTAATGAGTATTGATCTTTATATTCTGAATCTACTTCCAAGGTGTATTGATAGATTTCTCCTAACCCCGTTGATATTGGACCCATCTCAGGAGTTCCGAATCCTTCCGGGATTTTGTCCTTGACATTTTGAAGTTTTTCTGCGATGAGTTGTCGAGGCAGGTAAGTATCCATATCATCCTCAAAAACCAATGTAATTACAGACAGTCCAAACTTTGAAATTGATCGAATTTCATCTAAACCAGGTAAATTGGCCATTTCAAGCTCCAAAGGATATGTGATGAACTGCTCGATATCTAGAGTAGATAGATTCCTCGAAGTAGTGAGTAATTGAACTTGATTATTGGTCACATCGGGAACCGCTCCAATAGAAATTTTGTTAATAGAGTAAACTCCAAAACCAATTATAAAAAAAGTAAATAAGATAACGATAAACTTGTTCCGTACACTGGAACCAATGATTGCATGTAACATAAAAATTCAGATAAAGTGAGCAAAAATCGACTTTAACAGAATAGTTGCGGGGGATGGTTTATTTTATGTTCTCCGAGACGACTAGGCGACGAAACATAGTGAAAGCAATGGTAAATACCATCTTCGAGTAATGGCGATATTTCCGCTAAAAGTTTAGGAAGCACTTGCACTTCTGCGCTCATTTGAACTGTATGGTGGAAAGGAAGGTCCTTATGTTCTGAATCTTCGGATTGATGTGCGGCCTTCTCTAATCCGTAATGTTTGCTTATAAAAGAAAGCAATGAGTCCCCTTTCGCTTGATGCACTACATAATGCTCCACCAAATCAGGAATTCTGAATAGATCAGTGAGGCTCATATTTACAGATTGTAAAAAGAGAATAACTACAGCAGATATGACAAAAATTCCTTTCACTGTTACAAAGTTACAATTAAAAATCATTCATCTTCAATCATGTTCTTTCTAGGAATCCAATTTAAAATCAATTCAAATAAGTCACAAAAAAAGCGGTTGTCCAGGACAACCGCTTCTCAACCATTTTGGATTAATACTATTTCACAATCTTGATTGCTCGTGTAGTCGTTTCATTTGAAACCAATACCGTATAAATTCCTTTTGACCATGTTGAGGTATTCACCTCCAATTTCGCATCAACATCAACATGTGTCGATAAAACTTTTCCTTCTAGATTAAATACAGTCACGTTAAAGAGTTGTTCCGTCGCTTCAATTGTTAACATATCGTTCACAGGGTTTGGATAAGCGGAAACCGCCAAACTGTTAACGATATCCAATCCGATTGTGCTGATCACTACACAATCAGACGTGTCTGAACATGCTCCGTCTGTTACAATCACCGCATAATTACCATTTGCTGTAGCCGTAAATGATTGATTTGTTTCTCCAGAAATTGGAGCGAAGTTATCATCACAATCCACCCACTGATAAGCCAATCCTGTCGCAGTAGCTTCAATAGTAAAATCTGTTGTAGCAGTGGTTACATCTACGTTACACAATTCTTCTACAGAACAAGGGAAGATTTGGTAACCTGCATCAAACGGACTTGAGTTATCAAATTGTCCTCCAACACCTGTAATATTAAATGGACCAACAGGAGCAACCGCGCCCGACAATGGGGAAGCGTTCACTACTCTTACCGTGAAAACAGTCGTTCCATCTGTAACATCCACATTTCCATTCGCTGGCCAATTCGCTGCTGGGGTAACGAACGTTAAATTCTCTAACGTCACAAGTTGACTTTCAGTAGACTCGTCGAGTGCAGTAACAACATTAGGTGTTACAGTTGCATTACCTTGAGATACAACAACAATGTTATCAGCGTTGATTTGTAACAAACCATTGAACTGAGCAATCGTTCCGAAAATCTGTAGCGAATCTCCTTCCGCTGATTCATAACCTGATACCTGATTAAAGTTGAATAATTGAATTCCATCTCCAGCACCATCAATTACAGTGACATTATAACCATTACCTCCTCTAAAGTCAATACAATGCACGATACCTCTTAGTTCTACCAAATCACCCACAGAAGTACCTACTCCATTAGCATCAATAGCGGTCACAGCACCAATAGTAGTTAATGTATATTCTAAAGTTTCTCCAGATAATGCGATGGTTTGATTAGCTACCCCTGTGGAAGCAACTGTAATATCTCCTACTTGACTTGGATTAGCAGTCGCTCCATTCAAACGCACATAAATTGTTGTTGCCGCTACCTCACCAGCTGTCTGCGCTAGAGTTACTGTCGGACCAAAACCAGCTCCAGACGTTTCTGAAACTTCATAATTTGCTGGCGCCGTAATTATAATGTCGTCGGTTAAGAATGAACCAGACACTTCGAACGTCTGCTCAGCAGATGGTGTTCCAACGAAATGCGAAAAACCTGTAAGTGCCGTTTCTGAAACAAACACAGTAGGCAACGCATTCAATATTTCACCTTCCAAGGATACCAATACATCAGTCGCTCCTGTCGAGGTAAGTGTTACAACTCCATTAGACGGAGATGCTGCTAACGCGCCATTCAAACGAACATAAATTGTAGTAGCCACAACTTCACCCGCAGTTTGTGTCAAGGTAATTGAAGTTCCAAAACCAGCTCCTGAAGTCTCGGAAATTTCATAGTCACCTGAAGTAACTGTTAAAGTAACGTCATCTGTCAACAAGGTACCCGATACTTCAAATGTCTGCTCAGGAGATGGAGTTCCTACAAATTGTGTAAAACCATTCAACAAGGTTGGTGTAGCCGTTATAGTTGGCATTACAGCAACATAATCTGTAATTGTAATGTCATCAATATTCATTCTGCGATTAGATGCTCCAGCTCCAGTAGCCTCAACCACACGGATTCTTGCGTTTCCTAACACATTAATAGTCTCGCTAAATGTGGAAGGCGACGCATTTCCACCAGTCGCAGTGATATCTGTTCCAACTTGAGTCCATGTTGCACCGGCGTCTACACTGTACTCTACTCTCCAACTTGTTTGAGGATCTGTTCCATATTCTGAATACAAAAAAGAAATTGTTCCAATTCCGTTCGGCTTATCTTGCAACATTGTAAATGAAGAAGTACCATAACCACGTAAACGAAGTGACTTCAAACCATTTTTGAAATCATTGGCCAACGTTCCAATCAAACTTTCTGTTAAATCCCAATCTATTCCATTGAGCGTCACGGTCTCTGAAGCGTATCCACCAGAAGTTTCAGCTTCAAAATCAACAACATACTGAGCCTTAGTGAAGTTACTCAGCAATAAGGATGCAAACAATATAGCTATAGAAAATATGGCTACTCCATTTGAATTTAAATTCAATAATTTTTTAATCATAATTACGTGTATTTATTTTTTTGACAAAAGTAGTCAATCGAAGATGAAGAAAAAAAATCTAACTATTAACCTTATGTTAAGAAGTTGTACTTATGAACGGATTCACTCCACCACTACAACATACTTTGAATCCCAGCCCCACGTCGCAAAATGTCCTAATGCATCGTTGGACCAATTACTTACAGGATTGGCTGGAGCAGCACTTTGACCTCCATCACCTGCTAAATCAAATAACTGTGAATAATAATCGTAAGAGTTCTTATTGTAGCTTCGAAACTCAACCACAACGGAATCACCTACCTCATAGCGGTCACCAAAGAAGGGAACTGTTTGCGCATTCCCTTCAGAAAAAGAGTCATCGAAAATAAATTGATCTCCTAAATCGGTTAGCACCTCTCCATTAACTGATCGAACTGCTCTATAGTAGTTGGGCAAACCAGCTGGATCTGTGAAATTCATATACACTACATATCCTGCAGCTCCAAACAAACTCGCTTCTGTAAAAATTGACGATAACGAGTCTAACTGCACCACCTCTGGTAAAAACGAGGATGCCGAATACATAACACCATCAACTGTTACATTCATAGAATAGGTCGACAAATACGTCGGAGCATAGTTTTCTAGTATATAGGACCCGTTCCCCTGATCAACTAATGGAGTGGCTAAACCATTCTCATCAATAATTTCCACGGCTGCTCCAGTAATCACTGGATTGACACCTCCCTCAAACACGTTCTTCGTAATGGATACATTCACTTGAACACGTTCATTCGTGGCATCATAATTTGCTTCAATAACCAGTTGCGGATCCGCATCTTTTACTTCAACATCTATCTCTTTCGTACATGAAAGAATTGCACCAAAAAAGAGAATAATGTATATATAGTTCACTACTTTCATTTTATTTCAATTTAAAATTATACGTTATGGCAGGAATCAATTTAAACAAAGCTGTCTGCTCGGCAACCGTCTGTCCCGCATCATTCTCAACAAATCGCACTGAGAATGCATTCTCCCTACCATATGCATTATAGATGGAGAAGTTCAAACTGTGCTCAAAGCGCTTTTTCTCTTTGAGGTACCATGTAGCACCTAAATCCAATCGATGATAATCGGGCAAGCGATTTCCATTTCGTTGACCAACATACGGTGTAGTAATACCATCGTATACATACTGAGCAGAAGGAAAGGTCACAGCGTCTCCAGTATAATAAACAAAGCTCGTACTAAATACCCATGCATCTGATAATTTGTACGTCAATACAAGGTTTAAATCATGAATACGGTCTTGGCGAGCAGAGAACGCTTGACCTTCATCAATATCATCGAACTGCCGAAGTGCCCTGGATAACGTATAGTTGAACCATCCTGTCAACTTCCCTTTCGTTTTCTTAACTTGAAATTCAACTCCGTAGGCCATTCCTTTGCCGTATACTAGCTCACGTTCAACCTGTCCATTCAAAACCAAATTCGCATTCGGCTTGTAATCAATCTGATTTTGCAACCATTTGTAATAGGTTTCTACTGAGAATTGATATTCGTTATTTTTTATATTTTGATAATACCCCACTGCTACTTGATCACCAATTTGAGGAGCTACTAAATTTGACGAAGGCACCCATACATCTGTTGGACTACTCGTTGTGGTATTACTCAACTGATGGATATATTGAAATATTCTATTATATCCAGCCTTTACTGAACTATTTTCATTCGTAATTAAACTCATTGAAAAGCGCGGTTCTAGTCCTTGATAATATTTGATTGTTTCAAATGACTCATACGTTTGTTCTGTCAAGACATTCCCTTCACTATCATACGTATAAGCCGTTCCTTCACCCATATAATTAAAGCCAGAATACCGCAAACCGTAAAACAGCGAGAATCTATTGGACAGTTTTTGTTCGTTTTGCACATATGCACCAACTTCCGCCGCGTACCGCTTATCGAGATCAATTTGATTGAACCCTACATTTGCTCCACTTTCAAGCACACCAGGGCGAAAAGTATGGTAAATTGCATTGAATCCATACTTCAGCGTATTGTTGCTATTTAAATAATAAGTGAAATCTTGTTTTAAGTTCCAATCTTGAATTGACGATCGAATTCCAAAACCGTCATCCCCTTCTCCAATGCTAAACTGATAATCAAAATTGCTGAAGATAACGGATGTGTTGGAAAAAAGTTTATCACTAAAAATATGATTCCAACGAACAGTGGCCGTCGAATTCCCCCAATCAAATCCGAAATCTTGACCCAACTGAAACTTATCGCGACCGAAATATCCTGAAACAAATACGCGATCTTTTTCGCCAAATTTGTAATTCGCTTTCATATTCAAATCATAAAAGAACAAGGTCGTACCCCGCAAATTAGTGTCTGGAGCGAAGTTCAAAAAGATATCTGCATAGCTGCGTCGCCCGCTGACGATAAACGAACCCTTATCTTTCACAATAGGACCTTCCACCGTAAGTCGTGAAGAGATCAGTCCAATCCCACCAGAAACTCCCATCTTTTTATTGTTACCATCGCGCATCCGAACATCCATTACCGAAGAAGCTCTTCCCCCATACTCAGCAGGAATACCAGACTTGTAGAGCGCAACATCCTTAATTGCATCAGAATTGAACACTGAAAAGAACCCCAGTAAATGAGAGGCATTGTACACGGTAGACTCATCCAACAATATCAAGTTTTGGTCAGCCCCTCCTCCTCGCACAAAGAACCCCGCATTCCCTTCTCCAGCACCTTTAACACCTGGAGTTAACTGAAGGGTTTTCATGACGTCCTGCTCACCAAAAAGAATTGGAATCGTCTCAATCGATTTTGGATCAAGACGAGTAACTTCCATTTGTGCTGAAGTAATGTTTTCATTTTCTTTTTTCGAAGTAATTACAACCTCCTCTATTTGCTGCACATCCGCAGATACCCCTAATTCGATATTCAGCGTTATATTCTCGGTTAAATCAACCGTTTTTACCACATCCTCATACCCCGAGTAGCGATAAACCAACGTGTATTTTCCCTTTTGAAGCGACAAGGAATAAAATCCATACACATTTGCTTGAGCTCCTGTATTAGCAAGTTCCTTCACAACTACCGATGCGCCAAAAAGGTCCTCACCATTTTTCAAATCGGTGATCGATCCACTTACTGTAAACTGCTGAGCCAAGCCAAGCGACGCAAAAAACAGAACTCCTAAAAAATACAAGTTTTTCATGCTAAAAATTTTATCCTATTGACAATCATGTACAACGATTGTTTTCAATGCGTACAAAACTACTGCGAAATCTTCAATTAAACAGAAAGAAAAGTGATGACTGGAGCAGCCCTGAGGATAGTCGGAGAAATCAAGAATACAATCGTTCTGCGTTTCGATAAGATGTCCATAAACCACCGCATTGATTATTACTTTAGATGTGTATTCAAATTATTCTTAAACTAAAAAATCGTATTATTTTTGCACTCCAAACTGACGATTATGCAAACGATTAGCAACTATGATTTTAAGGGAAAACGAGCTTTAATTCGCGTTGACTTTAATGTACCATTAAACAGTGAGAACTTTCAAATCACAGATGACACGCGCATTCGTGCTGCTCTTCCAACCATTCAATTGATTTTGAAAAATGGCGGTAGCGTTGTATTGATGTCCCACTTGGGCCGACCGAAATTGGGCCCTGAAAACAAATTTTCCTTAAAGCATATTGTTCCCCACCTTTCAAACTTACTTGGTTTACCCGTATTGTTCTCAACTTCTTGTATTGGAGAAGAAGCAGAAGCATTGACTTCCAACTTACAGCCTGGCCAAGTCGTCTTGCTTGAAAACCTTCGATTCTTTCAACACGAAACAGCTGGGGACAAAACTTTTGCTGAACAACTTTCCAGACACGGAGATGTATATGTCAATGACGCTTTTGGAACAGCTCACCGAGCACATGCAAGTACGGCAATAATTGCGCAGTTTTTTCCGAACGACAAAATGTTTGGATTACTGCTTGAAAATGAAATTAAGAACGTAGACTTGGTATTGAACAGCGACAAAAAACCTGTAACAGCCATCGTTGGAGGCGCAAAAGTCAGTTCAAAAATCACCATTATTGAGCGACTCATAGAAAAAGTCGACTACCTCATCATTGGAGGGGGAATGGCGTATACATTTGCAAAAGCACAAGGTGGAAAAATAGGTTCTTCCCTAGTAGAGGATGATTATTTAGATATTGCCTTGTCGATTCTCGATAAAGCTAAGAAACATAATACTGTCATTTGTTTGCCTTCCGACACAAAAATTGCCGACACCTTTTCAAATGATGCAAACACCCAAGTTGTTGACATCAACAACATTCCAAATGGATGGATGGGACTTGATATCGGAGAAAAAAGTGCACAATCCTTTTGTGAAGTAATTGAAAAATCTGCGACCCTTCTTTGGAACGGCCCTATGGGAGTATTTGAAATGGATAATTTCCAGCAAGGAACCATTTCAGTGGCAAATGCAATCGTGGAAGCGACAAAAAAAGGAGCTTTTTCCTTGATTGGTGGTGGAGATTCAGTTGCTGCAATCAATAAATATGACCTCGCGGATCAAGTCAGTTATGTCTCAACGGGAGGTGGAGCAATGCTCGAGTATTTAGAAGGAATTGAATTACCAGGAATTGCAGCAATTCGGGGAGAATAATCTCCCCTCCGCTTATTGATTATCGGTTGTGCTTGCCTGCGTTCCAGCCATCTGAATGCAACAATTGCTCTCCAGATTCTTTAGCAGGTTCCTCTAACGTTGTCCCCATAGAGTCGTTCCATCGGTTCAAATAACCGAATAGAGCAATTACGCCAAGTATTTCGACGATTTCTCCTTCATTCCAGTGCTGACGGATCCGCGCTGACAAGGCATCATCAACAGCATTGGGAACTGTGGAAGCCGCTAGAGCTAAATCCAATGCTACACGTTCCGCATCCGTGAACGCGTCGTGTGTTCGATACGACCAAATATTTTCAAGCTGCCTAGCCTCCGCTCCATATCGTTCGGCCGCTCGAATTGTATGTGCTTGGCAATATCTGCAACCAGCAGCATGACTACTGATATATCCAATCAACCGTTTTAAGGCACTGGTTACCCTACCTTTATTTTCCATAACAGCCTTATTCATCTCTATAAACGCATAGGCAATTCTAGGACGGTGATACATTGTTTTCACACTATTCGGGCAAAATCCTAATGTTTCGTTATAAAAATCAACGAGTTCTTGTAAGGTTGCATCATTTTGCTCATTCGCCGGATTTACCAAAGGTTGTTTCATGCTTTTTTTAGGCTAATTTAGATAAATTCGCTAGAACTTCAACGCACTTCACATGAATAGAAGTTTGTTAATAACTAGCTTTATTGTGCGCAGATAGTAACATTTTGTGCCGTAATTTTGTACAAAACGTTATACTATGTTGAAATTTGGAGTAATTGGAGCAGGTCATCTTGGTAAAATTCACATTAAGTTGGCACTAGCATTAACTGATCATTACGAGTTCGTTGGATTTTATGATGCTGACCCTGAAAATGCTAAAAATGTAGCCGAACTATTTCAAATTAAAGCATTTGGTACTCCAGAAGAACTTATGGATGCTGTCGACTGTATTGATATTGTTACTCCAACTATTTCACATTATCAATTAGCCGCCGCAGCCATTCGGAAAAGCAAACATGTATTTATCGAAAAGCCCATTACGCAAACGGTAGATGAAGCCAAGTCACTCCTTCAATTGGCAGAAGAGGCCAATGTTAAGGTTCAAGTTGGACACGTGGAGCGATTCAATCCAGCATTCCAAGCTGCAATGCCTTTCTTGAACAATCCGTTATTCATTGAAACACATCGATTAGCTCAGTTCAATCCGAGAGGCACAGATGTTCCTGTTGTCTTGGATTTGATGATTCATGACATTGATATTGTATTAAGTGCTGTGAGTTCTCCTGTGCGCAGAATTTCAGCCTCCGGTGTAGCAGTTGTTTCAGACACACCAGACATTGCAAATGCGCGTATCGAGTTCGAAAATGGTTGTGTAGCGAATCTAACTGCTTCACGTATCTCCTTAAAAAATATGCGGAAATCACGCTTTTTCCAAAAAGATGCCTACATCAGTGTCGACTTTCTCGAGAAAGAAATGGAAATTGTACAAATGGAAGATGTCCAGGGAGAACCCGGGCCTTTTGATATGGTGCTCGAATTAGGAGAAGGAAAGCCTTCTAAAAAGATTGTTTTTGACAAACCTTCTGTAGAACCCATCAATGCAATTCAAGAAGAACTTCGTACATTTGCGGTCGCTATTGAAAATGATACAACACCTCCCGTTTCACTAGAACAAGGTTTACATGCATTGTCAGTTGCAGATCAAATAATTTCGAAATTAATTGATAACGGAAGTATAATCAAACAAAATATTTTATAATAACCCGCGTTTCAAGAATTGAAACTTTGCTATGAAGAAACTTTTCGGTTATCTACTCGTCCTGTCTATCATATTGAGTTGCGCTAAGGAGCAACCTAAAGTTTCGTGGCTAAAAATAGAGTCCTTTCAATTAGAGGAACATCTATTTGCTCAAAATGACCAAGGAGAATTGTCGCATGCGTTGACAGAAGCTTTCGTGAACATGGATGGAAAATACTTAGGAGCTTTTCAACTTCCGATTAAAATTCCAATTATTGGTGAAGGTCAGCATGAAATAGTTATTCTTCCCGGCGTAATTAACAATGGTATCAGTGGAACAAAGAAGCGCTACCCTTTTGTGGAGCCTTACACCGTTTCGGTTAACTTATTACTAGAGGACACTATCTCCATAACCCCTGTCACTCGATATTACAAAGAAACAAAATTCCTTATTGAGGATTTTGAAAATGCAGTGCTCAAAATCGAAACCGACGGTGGATCGCAAGCTATTATTGAAAAAGGAAACGACCCTGCCATCTTACAATGGGGAAATTCATATGGAGCCATTTTCTTAAACCCAACAGACTCCTTATTTATCGGATATACGAATTTTGGCCAAAGCTTACCCAAACAAGGTGCGGAGGTTTATTTGGAAATGGACTACATGAATACCAACTCCATGTTAACTTCGGTACTTTCCTTTAGCTCAACTACCTTTAATGATGATATTCACATTCAAATTAATCCACAAGAAGAGCCCCCTGTTTGGAAACATATTTATTTAGACCTGAAAGAAATCGTTTCATTTCGAATGAATGCCACAACCAATGAACAGGGATTCACAGCAATTCTAGATCAATCGGGAACTTCGAAGTATATCTACATTGATAATCTAAAAGTAGTATACTATTAATGAGAAGGTCATTTGGAATAACTCTACTCTATGTCTTTTTGGACTTCATTACCGCAGCGATTTCCTGGGCTTTGTTCTATTATTTCCGAAAAAGTTATGTAGAAAATATGCCACTCGAGTTATCCGAACAATTTTACGCAGGAGTACTCATTATACCATTTTTTTGGATCGCACTGTACACGCTTTTCGGAACCTATTTTGATACTTGGCGACTCTATTTGATGCGTGTGCTCTCCATGACATTCAAGTCTGTTTTCATTGGAACCATAATCATTTTTTTTGTAGCCATACTTGATGATGAAATCAACAACTACAACTCGTATTATACGCTAATTGGAGGTATATTCTTTATTCACCTTTTCCTAACGCTGATCCCGCGTTTATTGCTCACATACTTCATTGTAAAACAAGTACACAACCGATCTGTCGGCTTCAACACCTTGCTCATAGGAGGAAGCTCAAAAGCTGTTGACATATATAATGAAATTCAAAGTTTACCCAAAGGCATTGGGAACACGTTCGTTGGCTTTGTAAATCTTAATGGAATCGATAAAGATCTTGAAGGGGTACTTCCTTACCTAGGACATGCCCGCGAATTGGATGAAATCTTAAAAATTCATGAAATCGAAGAAGTCATCATCGCGCTCGACCGTTCAGAACACGAAAAATTGAAACAATTAATTTCAATAGTTCAAGGAAGAGATATTCGTATAAAAATCATTCCTGACATGTTCGATATCCTTAGTGGTTCGGTAAAAATGAACAATATTTTTGGGGCTCTGCTCGTAGAAGTAGAATCACACATCATGCCTTTTTGGCAATTCATTGTAAAGCGACTTATAGATATTTTCGTTTCCGTAATCGCTATAATTATACTCATTCCGGTGTACTTTACGCTAGCAATACTGGTAAAGTCATCCTCCAAAGGCCCCGTATTTTTCAGGCAGGAACGAATTGGAAAAAATGGGGTGCCATTTCACATTATTAAGTTTCGGACAATGGTGCAAAATGCCGAAAAATCAGGGCCTCAACTTTCTTCTAGTAATGACCCCCGAATTACAAAAATCGGACGCACGATGCGTAAAATGCGGTTTGATGAACTTCCTCAATTTTGGAACGTACTGAAAGGAGATATGTCTTTAGTTGGACCGCGACCAGAACGACAATTTTTTATTGATCAAATTGCCGCGAGAGAACCGCAGTTTTTGCAACTCAACAAAGTGAAACCAGGGATTACCTCTTGGGGACAAGTGAAATTTGGATATGCCGAAAACGTAGAAGAAATGCTTCAGCGCATGAAGTATGATTTGTTGTATCTAAAAAATATGTCTATCGCATTAGACTTTAAAATTTTGCTTTACACGATTATCATTGTTTTTAAAGGAACTGGGAAATAACCCTTTGGTCCTATTTATGCAGCCTGTATTTCTGTAACCATCGCTATTATTTCCAGTTACACCTTCAGAAAAAGACCCCAATGAGAAAAATCCTTTTCATAATCGCAATAGTTTCTAGGACGTGTTTCGCCCAGGAGCAACATACAGTAGAG
>JALQTG010000143.1 GCA_023264075.1 Crocinitomicaceae bacterium | reverse complement strand
ACTTGGAACAATATAAAGGAGTTCTTGAGCAAATTAGCCAAATGGGTGCTATGGAGCCAATGCTGAAAGGCATGGTTGCAAATATGTTGGATAAAGAAGATTTTACTGAAAAGGACTTAAATAAGTTTAGACCTTCGAATGATCAAGAGCGCCAATACGTTGAATTAGGGAAAATGATCTTAAGCGGAGAGTTCGCTCCAATGATGGAAGAGCAAGCCAAAGCAGTTCAATCAATGGTCGATCACCACCATAACGTAGATTTTGACGAGCGAGCAATCATCGGAGATGACTACATGGATATGTCGGACTTGAACTATGGAAATAGTGATGTAGAGGGGACTGATGCGTTACATGGTACACACGTTGGAGGAATTATTGGTGCTGTTCGCGGAAATAAAATCGGCGGAGACGGTGTGGCGAATAATGTATTGTTAATGTCATTACGCGCAGTTCCAGATGGTGATGAGTTCGATAAAGACATCGCTCTAGCGATTCGTTATGCAGTGGATAATGGAGCAAAAGTAATCAACGCCTCTTTCGGTAAGGCGTATGCTCAACTTCCAGAGGAAGTTTACAACGCGCTGCGTTATGCCGAAGAGAATGATGTGTTATTTGTGCATGCAGCAGGTAACTCAGGTCAAAACTTGGATGAATATCCGAACTATCCAGCGAATATGTTCCCATTTCAAAACGAACCGTTTACGAACTATTTGTCAATTGGTGCATCAACGAGAAACCAAGACGGTAGTCTAGCTGCTGGTTTTTCTAACTACAGTACTACACGTGTTGATATTTTTGCACCTGGTGCTGAAATATACAATACAGTTCCGGACAATAAGTACCAAGAGTTACAAGGCACTTCAATGGCCGCACCAATGGTTTCAGGTGTAGCAGCATTGTTGAAAGGATATTTCCCTAAATTGTCGATGGTTGAAATTCGTCAAGTGATTTTAGATGCAGGAGATGATTTTTCAGAAACAGATCAAGCACAGCCAGGTACAGGGGATATGGTCAAATTTAAGACGCTCTCTGCGACAGGTAAAGTTGTGAATGTATTAGCAGCTGTAAAATTAGCAGAGGAACGTTCTGTGGGGAAGTAACTCTAAAACCGAGTAAGTGAATATTAAGAGGTGTCCAATTTTGGGCACCTTTTTTGTTAATTTTGGAATATGAGTAAGAGAAGGATAAAGGTTATTTTAATAAGTGTATTTTTACCCTGTGCATTATTTGGCCAGAACGTATTTCCATATATGGACAATGTAGGCTACTTGCGTAGTTTTGAAAATGGATTTTCTCGCCAGGTAGAGTTTCTGCCTCCAGTTGATGTCAAATATTCAGAAAAAATTATCGCGTACATCGACAACAAAAATGATTTATTTATCTATGATGGACGGCAAAAAGAAATGCTTTCAAATATGGCGAGTAGTTATCAAATTGGCTATCATATCGCTGCATGGAATACAGGCCCCATATTAAATGTATGGGACAATGGAAAGAAGCGCACGTTAACTCGATTCGGCCGTAATTATGTGGTCTCGGATAGTCTTGTAGTGTTCGAGGATTTAATGGAGAATGCCATTCGAGTATATTATCAAGATAGCATTTATGAACTTTATAGAACAGTAGGTCCTCCTATTTTTCCTGCTGCGGTGGGTAGTAACACGGTTGCTTTCGAGGGTAATGGAAATGTACACTACGCTTTTGTAGCAGGACGAATCCTAGAAATCGGTGTTATTAATGATATTGTAAAGTATTCAGCTGGCGGAAACAAAGTAGCATTTAATGATCCTTTTAATCAATCTTTCGCGGTGGTTCAGGCAAAAGAGATTGTTGACGTTGAAAGCATTCAAATTAGAGATTATAAAGCAGGAAATGACCTCGTGGTGTATAGAGATTTAAATGATCAGCTGCTCTGTTATATGAACAATGAAGTGATTGAGTTGAGTAATTATTCCGCACGTTCGTATGAGGTGTTCAGAAATACAGTTGTTTGGAATGAGGCAGGTTTGTTTTTTGCTTTTGATGGCAAACAGAAATATGAACTAGCCAACTACATTCCCGAAGAATATAAAATTCGTGATGGTATTGTCGCTTTTAGAAACCTTAATGGGGGAGTTTCCATGTTTGCGAATGGTGAAGTTAACGTTATTTCTAATCTTCCCAATGCTCCTTTTGAAGTGAATGGTACCACAGTTCGCGTTCAAGTGAATCGAGGAAACTTTATCTTTTTTAAAGACGGAAAGTCTTTTGATATGTGATTTTTTCTTAAAAGATTACTGTCGCTCCTCAATAGTTTCGGGCTATATGTTTTAACACCGCTCCGATAAAAAGATGAAAAGACAATTCTAGTCGCAAGTAAAACTCGCTTTACTACTTTCGACTTTCCAACTTGCAAAGTCTCATCAACTATTACTCACCAATCAGCATCATCAATTCCTCCAATTTTGGTGAAAGAATAATTTCTGTTCTTCGGTTTTGTGCTCTGCCTTCAGCAGTACTGTTCGTTGCCTTAGGATCGTATTCCCCTCGGCCAGAAGCGGTTACGCGCAACGGATCCACGCTATGAGTATCGGTCAGTAAGCGGACCATAGATGTAGCACGTGCGACACTTAAATCCCAGTTATCTCTATAAATCTTGCTATTCGTAATCGGAACATTGTCTGTGTGACCTTCCACAGCAATTTCAAATTCTGGGTTGGCATTCAAAACGCGGGCTAAAATCGTAAGGGCTTCTTTCCCCTTAGACTCCACCTCAGCACTTCCTGATTTGAACATCAGTTTATCTGACATGGATACGTATACCTTTCCTTGTTTGATTTCTATTGTCAATTCGTCGGCTTTGAACCCAAGTAAGGCATCACTTAGTAACTGGTTCAAACGTTTTGCAATAGAGTCTTGACGTGCAATGATTCGTTCGAGTTCTTTGATTCGGCGTTCACGCTCAGCAAGCTCTCGTTCGCGCTGTGCAATTTTAGCCTCTCTATTTTTTAGTTGTTCTTCATAATAATATCCTCGTTGAAAGTTGTCAGACATCATGGCTGAGTATCGCTCGCCTAAATTGATGTGTTCTTTCTTGAGCTCTGCGTGCTTCGTATTCAACGTGTTGTATTCGCCTTGCAATTCTGCATATTCACCAACGAGTTCATTGTTCCGCAGAACCAAGCTGTCATTCATAAAAGCAAGCGACTGATTCTTTTTTAATAAAAATCTGTTTTCCTCGTCTTTTATTTTGACCTCATCGCACAATGCGTCGCGTTCTTCAACTACTGCAATAAGTCTATTCCCTCCAGGAAGATTTCCAGTTGGGCGATCTTCTCCACATTTATAAACCGGTGCACAGGCGTTTAGTGTTGCCATAGCGACGAATAAGATACCTAATCCGAAAGTTCTTGTTTTCATGCTAGTGTATGTTAGATGGCTAATTTAAGCATTTGGGATTAATCAATTCCGTATTGAACAATTAAATATAGAATGAAGAGTACAATAAAACTTATAGTCAATGACATCATCATTAGTGACTTATTCCATAGTACTAAGGTGTTGTCGGATAAATTTCTGAGCTGTCGGATGTCTCTAGCGCTTTTTATGCCGGACTTAAAAAAGAAAAATCCGGTAACAACTGCTAACAGCCCGCCTAAACCAAAAAGCGTAATTGGTTCTAGTTCGAGCGAAATATCATCCGCCCATCCTAGATCAATGTACCTGTTGTAGCGCAGAAAAAAGCTGGCAGCTAGTAACACACCACCTGTTCCTAATAACAAAAAGGTGATGCCTAAGATTCTCGAACTAATGGAAACTCCTTTAATCTGAACGACTTGTGTATTATTCAATTCATTGTCATCCCTTTCAATATCTTGATCTAATATATCCATTTTAATATTGTCTAAAATTCCGTGTAACTTCTTCCAGGAAAATAGCGGAACCTCCTATAAAGGAGATTACTGCTGCAATTCCAAAAATGACACACAAATAAATAAGTGAATTGCGCAACGTCTTGAAACGATAATTGATAGAGCTGCCTTCAGAATTGATTATTTTATTCTCACTGAATTTTAAAAATTGAAGCCCCGGAACTAATACGATTGCTGCTAGTATAAATAATAGTATTCCCATCACAACATAGAATTCGGATATAAATCGAACATCTGAAGAGGTAATAATAAAAAAACAGCCGAGTACAAAGCTTACAAGTGCTGTTATCACGAAAAGTACTCCCGTTGTTCTGGATACACGTTGAGTTCTTTTAAGTCGAACATGCAGTGGTTGTTTGTTTTCTAGTTCCATAAGCTAAAGGATTTCTAGTAATAGATCGATTTCTTTTAGTGTATTAAAACTATGGATTGAAATCCGCAAAGATTCTAAACCTTTGGGCACTGTTGGTGCTAGTATTGCTTTAATATGAATTCCGTTTTTCTCGCATTCCTGTTCACGCAATTTTGCAAGGTGCGTATCACCGATGTGTAGCGTTTGGATGGGGGAAGCGGGAGCTGAAATCAACCCGGTTTGTTTGCACTGTGCACGAAAGTAAGAAATGTTTTCCTGCAATTGATGTTGGTGTTGGCTGAGGTCTGAGTGAATCACTTTTTCTTCGAGTTCTTTTACATGGCTCACGCTAAGTGCAGTTGTGTAAATGAATGGACGCGAGAAATTGATGAGGTATTCGATGACTAATTGAGCGCTCAAAACACACGCTCCGTGACTACCATAGGCTTTGCCAAACGTTACGATACGGGCGAAGGGCAGAGGTTCAATGGATAAGTACTCACAGTAGCCTCCTTTACAAAACAATCCCCCAGTATGAGCTTCATCAACTATCCAATCCGCGCCATATTCCTGCGCCAAAAGTGAGATTTCCTTTAATGGGGCAAAATCACCATGCATAGAATATAAAGATTCTACAACAATGAAAACGTGTTGTCCTTTGAATTTTTTTAATAGTCGTTCTGCATCCGCTACATCATTGTGTTTAAAGCTAAATGCCTTTGAAAAAGACAGGCGTAATCCATCTTTGATACTCGCATGAATAAATTCGTCGTAAACAAAAACGGTGTCTTTTAGGCCGATCGCAGAGAATAATCCACAATTCGCAGAATAGCCGCTGTTAAATAAGAGTGCTGCCTCGTGACCATACTGCTTTGCGAACTGACGCTCGAAGGAGAGATGTTCGTTGGTCGTACCAGCAATGAGTCGCGAGCTTCCTGGGCTAGACGCACTCGTATGAGCTATGGTTGTGTAACTGGAAAGTCCTAAGTAGTCATTCGAGTAAAAATCGATTCCCTCATCTCGTTCAGCTAATTTACGTAAGTTTCCCGCCTCCGAGCGTTCTTCAAGTTTATTTATTAGCCGTGTAGGAAAGGAAGTCATTATTTCTCTACAGAGACTACTTTTCTCGGTGAAAAACCTTCTTGACGCGCCTTTTCAAGGGCGAGTTGTCGCTCCGCTGCTTTTTTCTTTTTTTCTTCAATAATCACGTCCGGTTGAGAAACTGGTTTCTCTCCATCTTGAAATGGCTCCTTAGGAATTAATCCAAGAATATTGAACATTTCTTTGTCTTCATTGAATTCTGGGTTCGGAGTTGTCAATAATTTATCACCAGCGAAAATACTTCCTGCTCCTGCCATGAAGCAAAGTGCTTGTGCTTCCATCGACATTTTGGTTCTACCCGCAGAAAGACGCACAACCGATTGAGGAAAGGCAATACGAGTTGTGGCAACCATGCGAATCATTTCCCACTGTTCAATAGGCTTTTGGTCTTGGAGAGGTGTTCCTTCAACTGCAACCAGTGCGTTGATGGGAATTGAGTCTGGTGGAGTTTCCATTTCCATGTAGCTCAACAACATACCTACCCGGTCTTCAACGGCTTCACCCATTCCAATAATACCGCCAGAACAAACAGTAATACCCGCTTTTCGTGCGTTCTCTATGGTTTCTAAGCGATTATCATATTCTCTTGTTGAGATAATATCTTTGTAGAACTCTCTCGAAGAATCAAGGTTGTGATTGTAGGCAAATAATCCTGCATTTTTCAATCGTTTCGCTTGCTCCTCGTTTAACATTCCGAGTGTACAACATACTTCCATATCGAGGTCATTCACAGCTTGAACCATTTCAACCACACTGTCAAAATCTCTATTGTCGCGCACTTCTCGCCATGCCGCACCCATACATAATCTGGAGGATCCGTTTGCTTTTGCATTTTTAGCTTGCTCTACAACTGATTCAACAGTCAATAATTTGTGCGCTTCAACATCTGTATGGTAGCGCGCTGCTTGCGGACAATATCCACAATCCTCAGGACATCCTCCAGTTTTAATGCTCAATAAAGAGGACATTTGAACCTCTCTTGAATTGTGATATTGACGATGGATTGTGGCGGCTTCAAAAACTAATTCCAATAATGGTTTATTGTAGAGTTTAAGAAGGGCTTCTTTCGTATTGTATGTTGGATTTACTTTCATGCAATCAAATTTAAAACAAATATAAGTACTGTGGAGGAATAATCGTTATTTGAAAGGTAAAGTTTTACTCAGTTGCTTCTTATCTGTGAGAATTAAATTTCAAGTTATTCAACAATAAAACGCGCAATTTTAGTTTTATTTGTACGTGCAAAATTGGTTTCGCTTTATAGTATTCTTTTTCCCCGTGATCGTTTATGGTCAAGCTAAGCTCTATACGCCAGAATTGGATTCGATCAATCAATCGTACCGCGCTGGTGGAGTGTCTCTTGATTCAACGGATGCAATCAATGTAGGTCAACAAAATTTGCGCTCAGCGGGTGGCTTTGGAGAAACAATTGAATTAAATCTTTCTAAGCAAATAGCGAGTTCTCCGTCCTTATTTACTTACCTCAACTATCGGCGAAAAGCAAATATTGTATTCACAGGGCTTCCTCATTTAGGCTTTCAATATGCGTTTGGTTCATATGGTAATCAAGCCACAAAGGCGGAGTTTCATCAGTTTTATCGTCCACAAACGCACCTACATGTTAACTTGCATAGGGTGACCTCAAATGGAGCGTTGCGCAGCAGTGATTTTACATTGAGCGATGTGAATGTTCAGTTTTTTCATCAAAAAAAGCGTTACGCTACTCACCTTGACGCGTATTATGGTTCCTATAATTATGGAGAGAACAGAGGGATAGAAAGCGATAGTTTACTTCCCATTCTTCCAATTGAGTTTATCCCTGTTCAAGGGATTGGAGCGGCTGAAATAAGAAAAGTTGACGTCAATTGGCAAAATTATTATCGCTTATTGGGCGACTCCCTTTTGGGACAAGGGTTAAAGTTTCAATCGCGCTACGAATTAACAGGTCGGGTATATGAAGAGCAGGATTTTCAAGGTCTAAATTACGAAAATATCTATATCGACACCTTTAATACAAGAGATCAACATCAAACCGCAAGTGTAAAAAATGGGGGTGGATATTATTTTTCGAGTAACTATTTTCAATTCGACGCAACGTTAAACCACCGCTTGTGGCGCTACCAGAATTTAGGTCAATTCCGGGATACCAATGAAGTGTTCGTGCAGTCAAACCTATGGGTAAAATTAGGCGATTTTCAGTTGCGGAATACGTTTTACCTAAACACTGTCGGTGCATTAGGTGAATTAGCTAACCTCGCCAATGCCTCCGTCGATGTAGCGGATAAATTTCATGTGTCTGGCCGCTTATTGTTCGAGAATAGGTTGCCTATTCCACATCAACGTTTCTATGCGGGTAACAATGTTCAATGGCAGCTCAATACCTTAAATGCTCAACAAATATTGAATATCGGTGGTCAAGCAGCGTATGGTGATTCCAATAAAGTGATTGCCCAAGTGGATTGGACGAATGTTACGAATGGACTCTATTTCATCAACAACATCTGGCGACAAGATACATTAGGGTTGCTATCGGTAGGCGCAATGACCTTAAAAGGTGAGTTACATGTTGGAAGTTTTCACTTTTATCCCTCGGCGACGGTGCGTTTTAATACAACCAATTTTGCCTTCCAACCCAATTTCTCAACACGCAATCGCATTGTATATAAAACAAAATTGTTTAAAACGAAACGTTTGATTTTTGCATTGGGGGCGGATGTAGGTTACGATACCGAGTACAATCATTTTACCTACAATAATTTGACGGGTACCCTTGATCCAAATTCTTCGGTGTTTCTTACACCTTCTATGATGCGGGTCAATGCGTTTACGGCATTTCAAATTTCCCAATTTCGATTCTTTATTCGTGCAGAAAATGTCGACTATTTTTGGAATCCAGAAACGAATCGAATTGACACGAACTTTCCTATTATGCCCTTTTTCATAAGGATAGGTTTGAGTTGGGATTTCTTTAATTAATTGAAGCAATATCTATCTCGAACCCGCATTTAAAGTGTCCTTTTGGACATGCTTTATGGCCATGATTACCGCATGGTCGGCAGGGCAACGATGAGGTGGATTCAATCACTTTGGAATCCTCTGACAACGGTCCAAATCCAAATTGAGGAACGGTTGAGCAAAAGAATGCGCGAACCGGTGCATTCATCGCTGAGGCGATATGTAAAGGTCCGGAGTCGTTGACGAAATTCATTTGAGCATCGCGCATCAGCGCAGCGGATTGAAGTAAGGTGAGCTTTCCTGCTAAAACGGTACACTCTTCTCGATTGGTTGCAATCTCCTTGCAGAGTTCTTCATCCCCGGGTGCACCTAGTAAATAAATATTTCCTTTTTCTCTAAGTTCATCGACCAATTCAATCCATTTTTCTTTGGGTAACTGTTTGGTATACCAAACGGATGCAGGTGCGAGGCAGTAATAAGTAGTTTTTTTGAGGTTGGAAACATGCTCGAAATCCTCCTTACTAGGAAATAATTCGGGGCGTGCTAATCCTTTTGCGCCATGATGTTGAATGGTACTTAAGTTCCGACTTACTTCATGCTGCCCTTGCTGCAAAGAGTGAGTGACTGTCTTGGTGTACACCCATTTCCAACTAGAAACAGAAAACCCTATTTTACTCTTTGAATGAACGAAAAGTGTAATTAATGCAGCACTGGAGTATCGTTGAAGAGTAATTATTTCGTGGTAGTTATTTTTCCGAAGTGCTTTTATTAGTTTGAATAATGAGCGATATTTCCCTTCTTTTTTATCCCAAATATAAAGTGTATGTAGATGAGGATTGTTGGCGAGTAACTGTTCGTTTCCTTTGCGAACGACAATATCGATGAGGGCGTCAGGGTATATACGTTTCAATTCTGATAAGACAGGGGTAGCGAGAATTACATCTCCTAAAAAGGCTGTTTGAATGAGTAAGAATCGACGCATCGGGAGCAAATATAACGAAATCCTTTCGGTTGTTTTTTAGGAGGTGATATATGGATGTGGTATTATTTCTTTCCAGAGTCGTGCCGAACCATTTTTTGAAGAAAAAGATTACTAGGGATAGATACTTTGTGTCCATCACTAGTAGTAATAAGCATAAAGAATACACCTATATCTGATATGGTCCCTTCAATTTGATATTCTTTATCCAATATAGAGATATGATCTCCGATTTTAGCTGGATGATTGAAAAATATGATCAGTGTGGCAGTAATGTTCGACATGATGGACCACTGCGCAAAGAATGCAACACCTACAATGGTTAGCATGGAGGATATGAAGAAGAGTAAATCAGATTGATCAACTCCCCAGATAAATAGAAGTACTCCAATACTGATAAAAGAAAGAAGGATAGAAATGATTTTTTTAGTTAATTTTCTTCTTGGTGCTTGGTAAAGGAGTCGTTGACCAACGCGGTCAATCATTGCGTGAAAAACCGTTCGCAATAGCACATATAGTAGAATGACGATTCCCGATTCGACGAGCTGCCATTCTATTCCTTCAATGAAATCCATAACATATTTTTATGCTAAAATACGATGAAATTAAATCTCTGGAACGTTCGATGATTTAAGAATTGTATTCAAGCGCTGATTTACCGCAATAAACACGTTTGTTTTGTCACCTAGAATTCAAATTGTTCATGAAAACTAATCGATTGTTAATAATTCAATAATATATTTTCCGTTAAAATGACTTAATTTTGTAGCATAAATCTTTTTGTGTTCTCCTTGAAGAAACGTTCACAGTTTACTGAAACCACAGGAAGATAAGAACTAGAAAAAATGAAGATACGATAAACTTAGTTTTTCTGCCTTTCCCTAAACGGGTACTTATTTTTTTTCGTTCTTTAACACAGCAAACAATCTCAAAACAAATAATATGAAGCGATTTTTACTTTCGGTTAGCCTACTTCTTGGAGCTTCTGCAATCTCACAAGATTGCAGCGACCTTTTTATCTCCGAGTACGTAGAAGGTTGGTCAAACAACAAAGCATTGGAAATTTATAATCCAACAGCTGCACCTATTAATTTAGGACAATACATGATAGTGCGCTATTCTAACGGTGCAACATCTGCTACTGCTGCAAATGCTGTTCAATTATCCGGAACAATTCAGCCATACAGTACATATGTAGCAGTTATTGATAAGCAAGATCCAGCGGGAACAGGTCAAGAGGCGCCGGTATGGGATTCATTGCAGGTAAGAGCAGATGGCTTCTATTGTCCAGATTACAACGTATCGAATGCCATGTATTTTAATGGTAATGATGCTGTTGTTTTAGCGAAAGGTACAACTGCTAACGTGGGTGGTGCTCAAGCAGTTGATATTTTCGGGAAAATTGGTGAAGACCCTGCTTCAGCGGGAGGTGATTTCAACGGATGGACTAGTGATTTTCCTTACGTTGGAGCAGGAGTGGTTGTAACTACCGATCATTCATTGATTCGAAAGTCATCAATTCTAGGAGGAGTAACGAATCCTTTGATTTCCTTTT
>JALQTG010000114.1 GCA_023264075.1 Crocinitomicaceae bacterium | reverse complement strand
ATTCTTCGGCATACCAGGCATAAATTCGGACAGAATCATTTGCTTCCCAAACTGCCTGCTTACAATTGTATCCTGCAATGTTTCTTGAAGACTCCGTAATTTTCCAAGCACGTCGATTTAACGAATCTTCCAAAAGCACTTTTGTCCCCCAAAATGAAAATTCCTGCTTTCGAGTTCCTATGTTCAAGTTTTGATACGATAAGTTCTTCATTGTTGACCATTCCCGTTCATCTGGAATATCTGATTCAATAGGAACAAAGACACTTGATGTATCGTTAAAGTGAAGTTCGAATAAATCAATTTTCGGTTTCTTCATGTCGCCTTTCATCCATCGGTTCATTTCCTGCCCCTTGTACCTTTTTTCAAGGTTCGTACGACGCTCAAAGACAACTTTCCCCTCATAGATCTGACCAAAAGACAAACCTGATACGAGGAGAGCAACTCCCCACAACATCATTTTAGAACATACGCCCTCTACCCTCATCTTCTTTTGTTTTATTGTTGTTAAATCGTAATGTAGCACCTACCATAAAGTAGCGCGCAATAATAACATTCCTAGTATCCGTAATCACGTTATTGTTGATCGAGCGATTAATACCTACGTTTTGATTCAATATGTCGTTTGCCTCAAAATGAACAATCAAGTTCCCATTCTTTCCAAATCTTCGATTCAGCTTAGCGTTCCAAATAAATGGATTAATATTGAATCCTTCAGCACGCTGTGTATTGATAATATAACGTGCATCACTTTCAATGAAGAAGCGGAACGGTAGCTCGAAGAATACCTCTGCATCATAGCTCTGAGACCAAAATGGTTGATTAGCGCCTAGGGAAAGTGAACTTCGAGGGTCAGCATACGTAATACTTGCTCCTATGCTTACTTCAATCGTATCGTTGCGGATACTCAACTTTGAACCTGCGGTATAATTCCAATTTTCCGTTATATTCTCAAGGCCATTAATTTCAGATTTAAAATTCGAATAGGAAATATTTACGTTCGGGTCCCAACGCAAGAACTTATCAAACAACGGAACTCCTCCACCCGCAAAAATCCCGGCATAGAGAACTCCATCTACGTTAATGGCACTTGAAATTGTTCTTCCATCCGGCAAGTAGATAATGGAGTTTGAAAATGAGTTATTGGTATAATTCGCATAAGCAGAAGCCCAAATATATGATTGCTCTAATGCATTCCATTTGTTGTAAAAAGCATTAAATGCATGGTTATAGTTGGGTACCAAGTCGGGGTTACCTATCACTAAATTATTTGGGTTAGTGTTGTCTGGAACAGGTTGAAGCTGGTTCAGTGATGGCTGGTCTGAACTTGCTGTATAGCTAAAACGGAAACGCTGTGAGTTACTAAACTTGTACGTATATTCTACGTAAGGAAGTAAGTCGTTTACGTTTTGTGAAATCACTTCACCGCTAATATTGTTCAAGTTATCAATCATCACATTTCGGGCACGTGTTCCAATGCTGATTGTTTGTTTTTTTGGCGTCCAAACGATTCCCATTCCCAATCGATTTTCGATACGGTCATTCGTGAAATCATTTGAGTAGAACGGACTGTAGTCGGTATACTCTCCAGAAGCAGCTCTATCATTCGTAAGGTTGGCCTGCACGCCATAGAAATAGTCCAGCTTATATTGGAAGTTCAATTTAAATCGTCGCGATAATGGTTCATCAAAATCCACTAAAGCGCGATGACCTTGGGTTTTGTTCGTGATATCTCTGCGCTGATCTTGATTGAAATTAAATGTTGAATCTGTAGGATCAACAATATTAAAGATCGTTGACTCCATAAAGTTCTGCCGCTCATTTTCACTATACCCATACTGGTATTCTGCCGTCAACTTACGATTCCGCTTGTTGAACTTACGAATCAACTTAACGTTTACGTTTCCTTCTAAGCCTTCCGCTAGGCTTTCATTTACTACTTGAGTTCCATTAGTACGAAGCGAAGATGAACTGAAAAAATCCGTTGTATTATTGCTAAATTCAGACTCATTTCGGAGTGTAAGGTTCGAATTTAATTCCAACGTAGTTAAAGAATCAAGTTGTTGTTCAATCGTGAAATTAATCGTATGAGAAACCTGACGTTCATCTCTAAATCTTGATTCATTTGTATTGTAAGACGTGTCTGCAAAAAAGAATTGAGAAGTTCTATCCTCTTGTTGCACCAGCGCGTTGTCATTGTACGTATAATTCAATCCAATTTTCGTATTCTTCCCTACTTTATCCGAATAATAAAAACCTCCCTTATAAGAAGTAGGCAAACCTTGTGCTTTATTACTATTTCCCATAAAACGAGATTGCCAGCCTCCTCCCATTTCGTTCGTCAAACCAAAACGCGATGCATCGCGGAAATTAAATCCTGAATTGGGCGTATTGGATCCTAACCCAAAGACTGAAATTTTAAAGTCTTTATTAAAGTAATTCGTCAATAATTCACCTTGATAAAAATTTCGTCCACCCGGCTCCCCTTGTAATTTCTCGGAATTAACACCTGCTAAACCCGAGACCTTTCCAAAGTATCCTTTTTTCGCATCTTCTTTCAAACGAACATCGAGCACTTGAATCTTTTCCTCTGAATTTCCTCCGGAGGTCTCATCTTCGGTCTCGTATATCTCAACCGTAGAAACGCCATCTGCCATTAAGTTTCTCGTCGCAATCGTAGGGTCCGCACCAAAAAACTCGTCACCATCTACTAATACCTTCGTCACTTGACGACCTTGAGAAGTAATGTTTCCGTCGCCATCCACCGTTATACCCGGCAAATTTTTCAATAAATCTTCCACGACTGCATTTTCCTTTCGCGCAAAAGAATCTGCGACGAATACTAATGTATCACCCCGAAAATAGATTGGCTCTTTATTGGCGTATACTACTACTTCCTCTAATTTTGTAGAAACATCTGGCAGAATTATATTTGGAATGTCGATTTCATTGTTTTGAGCACTACCGATGATGTAGAAGCGCTTGTCGTCAAAATTATGATGAGAAACCACTAATTCCATTGTATCAATTGGAACGGATGTTAGCTCGAATGACCCATCTGCTTTCGTACGCGTAAATCCGAGCATCAATCCGTCTGATAAACGCACCGCCATTACGACTGCATTTTCGAGCGGTTTATCATTAATAGTATCGTTGACAACACCCGTAAAACGCATGTTTTGAGCAGATGAAAAACCCGCGAGCATACATACAATTCCTATAAACAGTATTCTAATGAACATAATTCGTTTAGTTTGTTACGAAATTAAACCATTAAATAGCGCCGTTGTTCCAGATTGTGACAAAAAAACCTAAAAAAGGTTAAACGACAAATTCTACTAGTTAACTGGTAATGGGATTCTTGTAAAATAATCCAAAACAGAAAAATCTCATTACGATGACCGAATGAAATCCTTTAAATCAACCCTTGCGTAATCGAACAAACTCCCAAAGCACAACACCAGCACACACGGACACATTTAAACTATGCTTCGTGCCGAATTGGGGGACTTCAATAATTTCGTCGCTTCGATCAATTACCAGTTGATTAACGCCTTCCACCTCGTTTCCGAAAACCAAGGCATACGTTTCTTTGGAATCTAAAGTCAACTCATTCAGCAAAGTTGTTTTTTCAGCTTGTTCAATTGAACATATCCGAACGTTTTGATCTTTGAGGCGCTCCACTAAGCCGTTCACATCCTCAACGTACTCCCACTCTACCGACTCCGTTGCTCCAAGTGCAGTTTTTTGAATCTCGCGGTGTGGAGGTTGTGCCGTAATTCCGCAGAGATATATCTTTTGAACGTTGAATGCATCTGCTGTTCGAAAGAAAGAGCCAATATTGTTCAAACTCCGAATATTGTCGAGAATAAGTATAATTGGGAACTTTTCTTGCGCCTTAAAATCTTCTGTCGACAAGCGATTTAATTCCCACAATTTGAGTTTTCTGTTCATAAAATTTAATAAATCAAAAGTCTAAAACTTGAAATAAGCCCAATAGACCATTAACTTCGTGGTGCAAAGTAACACAAACAAATTTACATTGGCTAAAACAAAGGTTGAAAAAGGAAGCAGCGAGACTCCGCTCATGCAGCAGTACAACAAGATTAAAGCGAAATACCCGCAGGCACTTTTGCTTTTTAGGGTAGGCGACTTTTATGAAACCTTTGGAGAAGATGCCATCAAAGCCTCTAAAATCCTTGGGATAATTCTTACAAAGCGGAAGAATGGAGCAGCTGCACACATCGAACTAGCGGGGTTTCCTCATCACTCTTTAGACAACTATCTACCAAAATTAGTGCGCGCCGGGCAGCGTGTAGCGATTTGTGATCAACTCGAGGATCCCAAAATGACCAAAACTATTGTTAAACGAGGTGTAACTGAACTCGTAACACCAGGTGTAGCCCTGAACGACCAGGTCTTGGAACAGAAGAAAAACAACTTTTTAGCCGCTATTCATTTCGATCCGAAAGGAAATGGAATTGCCTTTTTAGATATTTCTACCGGTGAGTTTCTAACCGCACAGGGGGATTTAGCCTATATTGACAAACTGTTGCAGGGGTTTCAACCTACAGAAGTATTGTTTCAGAAAAATAAACACAAGTTGTTTGCGGAACAATTCGGAGACAGTTTTTACACGTATAAGCTAGAAGATTGGGTCTTCACCGAGGATTTCGGAAGAGAGTCATTGAACAATCATTTTGGCACAAAAAACCTGAAAGGTTTTGGTGTGGAAGATGTAAACTTTGGCGTGATTGCCGCTGGCGCCATCTTACATTACATCAATGAAGCACAGCACGTGCGCATCGGCCATATCTCAAAAATTACACGCATCGAGGAGGAAAAGTACGTCTGGCTTGACCGCTTTACGGTGCGCAACCTCGAGCTCATTTCATCGCTTAATAGTGATAGTGCCACCCTCATCCACGTGTTGGACGAAACAGTCACCCCAATGGGAGCGCGGATGATGAAGCGGTGGACAGTTTTACCCTTGAAAGAAAAAGCACTCATTGAGCGCCGCCACGCAGCCGTGCAAGCGCTATTCGAAAATGAATCTTTGCGTTTCGAGCTATCGCAGCGACTCGGAAACATCGGAGATTTAGAACGTCTAATTTCAAAAGTAGCGGTTGGGAAAATCAACCCGAAAGAAACGAACCAGTTGTGTAAAACACTCGAGGAAATTGCGCCTATTGCCCAATTGCTTAACGATTCGAAGAATGACGAGTTGATAGCGTTGAGTGGGCGGTTAGATACGTGTAAAAAACTCATTGAGCTCGTTCGTCAACAACTGGATGAAGAAGCTGCTGTGCAAATTGGAAAAGCAAAAGTCATTGCAGATGGCTTCAACGAGGAGCTCGATGAACTAAGAAAACTCTCTACATCAGGAAAGGATTTCTTGGAACAACTTCAATTAAGAGAGTCTGAACGAACAGGTATCACGAGTCTCAAGGTCGCTTTCAACAACGTTTTTGGCTATTACATTGAAGTGCGGAACACCCATAAAGATAAGGTTCCAGAGGACTGGATTCGCAAGCAAACACTTGTGAATGCTGAACGATACATCACGGAGGAGTTAAAAATCTATGAACAGAAAATATTAGGTGCAGAAGAAAAAATATATGCTTTAGAAACACGAATTTTTCAGGACCTCATATATGCAATAGCCGATTTTACGGCACCCGTCCAGACGAATGCTCAACTCATTGGGCAGATTGATTGTTTGCATGCTTTTGCTGAAATCGCACAACGCTACAACTATGTAAAACCCATTGTCGACGATTCGTTTGAAATCTCTATTCAAGAAGGGCGCCATCCCGTTATTGAACGTCAACTAAAACCTGGCGAGGCCTACGTAGACAACGACATCTACCTTGACAATGAGCAACAACAAATCATTATGATTACGGGGCCCAACATGTCGGGTAAAAGCGCGATTCTACGTCAAACGGCATTAATTTGTTTAATGGCGCAAATGGGGTCTTTTGTGCCTGCAAAATCGGCAAAACTCGGTTTAATTGACAAAGTTTTTACGCGCGTAGGCGCTTCTGACAATATCGCCTCTGGAGAATCTACCTTCATGGTCGAAATGAATGAAACCTCTAGCATCTTAAATAACCTTTCACCAAGAAGCTTGGTTCTGCTGGATGAAATCGGACGCGGAACAAGCACCTACGACGGAATCTCTATCGCATGGGCAATTGCGGAATACATCCATCAACATCCTGCAGCGCATTGCAAAACACTTTTCGCGACGCACTACCACGAGTTGAACGAAATGACGAACAAATTCCCTCGCATCAAAAACTTTAATGTCGCAGTGAAAGAGGTCGGGACAAAAATTTTATTCTTACGTAAATTAGTGGAAGGAGGAAGTGAGCACAGCTTCGGTATTCATGTTGCGAAACTCGCGGGAATGCCAAAAGCAGTTATTCAACGTGCTACCAAAATGCTGAATGATTTGGAACAATCCTCACGCGCCAAAGATCGAGAGAACTTTAAAGAGATAACGCAACAACCCGACATGCAACTGAGCTTTTTCCAATTGGATGACCCTGTATTAGAACAAATACGTGATGAAGTGCAAAATCTTGATATTGATACACTCACGCCGATGGATGCATTATTGAAGTTGAATGAAATAAAAAAATTGACAGGGAAAAAGTAGTTTTTTTTCTCTTATTGGTGCATTCAATTGAAAATTCAATTATATTTGTCCCCGCGTTTGAAAAGCGTTTCAGACGAAATTTAAGTTAAGAGTTCAAAATTTAGAGTTTAGAGTTTTAAAAACAGAATCTTAAAATTCACTTTTTTATAAGCGGGCGTAGCTCAGGGGTAGAGCATAACCTTGCCAAGGTTAGGGTCGTGAGTTCGAATCTCATCGCCCGCTCAGTTTAAACTACCAGATTTATCTGTCTGATAAATCAAATGCTCGGATGGTGGAATTGGTAGACACGCCGGACTTAAAATCCTGTGCTCTTTGGGGCGTGCGGGTTCAAGTCCCGCTCCGAGTACTTAAGCCTTCTCAAAATGAGAAGGCATTTTTCATCTTAAAATACTTACAAAGGGGCTTCCACCCTGAGTTTGTAGGATTGCCCAACTTTCACAAGTTGGGCTTTTTTATTGAACAAAATTTACCACAAGCTCTGATCATTCAATTCAGTTATACAACTGGAAGGCCCTTCTATTTTTAAATCAGAAGTCCCGTCCAAAGAATGGGCTAACCAGCCATCTGGGTAACTCAGCATAAGGGGAGCAGCTATTGCATCCTCTGAAACCGGACAATATCCTGTTTTCGAATAGAAATTGATGTCTCCATAGGTCATGGTGATGTTTACGCCCTCTCTTCTCAATTCTTGATGCGCATAATTGATGAGCGCTTGTCCTATGCCCTTTCCATGAAAATCAGTTTTGACTGCCATTGGAGAAAGTATAAAGACGCTCACATCACTTTCAATATAGTTCAATTGTGAAAAGAAAACACATCCAACGATTTGAATACCGTCAAGGGCGACAAATCCTTTCAAATCTTTCCTCGGGTAATTCTGAAGGTAGTTCGTAACAAGACCACTTACTGCTATAGCTTCTTCTTCATTTTCTGAAGCTCTGAACGTACTGTAGAAAAGCTGAATTACTTCGTCAGCATTTTCCAATTTCAATTGTGTAAAGTTCATTTTGTAAATTTACCGAATATCATTTTATTATCAAATTGACCACGATAAAACGTAATCCATCTGGGAAGATAAATTAATGTTTCGGTATCAACCGTTGTGATTTTGGAGATAAATCATACATTGTAAATGTTTCGATGATTGAATCCATTTCTGCTTGATCGCCATGTTCATTCTGGCCTTGCTCTATAGCTAAATGATCATAAAGCGTGTTTTTACGATCGAAGGTTGCCCAGACAACGACAGAGTTCCGGGCGGTGTCTACGCTTACTTGTCTTGCAATCAAACCATCCACATGCTCATCCATTCATTCACTTGGTTTTGATGCAATCCGCACCAAATCATCCAACTTGCCAGGTTTAGCGGTGCTTATTGACATGAAGGTATATGTTGGGTGAATATTAAACATTTCATGGTGCTCGTGACAGGTCTCGTGATGTAGTTTGGAAATTTCTGTTATTGCCTCATTGTTCGTTGAAGATGACGAACAAGATGTTGCAATTGCGCTGAATGCAATCATTCCGATATATAGCTTTTTCATGACATTAATTTTCTTTAGGTTCTAAACGCGCTGATACTGGTTCACAGTCATACATTTGAAAAGTGGCTATACTTTCCATACTTTCATTTTCACCGTGGTCATTTTTCCCTTGCTCTGACGCCAAGAAATTGTAAAGTGACTCCTTTTTATCAAAGGTAGCCCACACTATTACAGAATTTCTCTCCTTATCTACGCTTACTTGATAAGCAATTAATCCGGGTACTTTATCATCCATTTTTCGAGTTGGTCCTGATGCAATTTCGACTAATTCATCAAGCATGCCTTGTTTCGCTGTTGAAACAGATACAAACGTGTACGTCGCTTCTTTCATTTTCATTGTATTTCTATGTTATTACTATGTTTTCGATGTAAAAATATCTATTTATTTCAAATACACAATAAAAAGAATTAAATTTGTTCAATAACATTTATTAAATATGAAAGCAGCACTGTTACACAACCTTATTGATCTAGTTGAAGAATTCAACAAAATTAACACTTCAGGAACGATGGAGGAATTTGTTGTTTGGTTGGGCGGAAAATATTTTGAATCAAAAGAATCAGAAGGTCATCTAGAACAATTGGACTTGATGTTAGCATTTCAAATTTCACTGTTGAATAAATCGATCAAAAAACAAACAAAAGAAGTAATCTCGGAGTCGTCGCTCTCTTCATTGGATGATTATAGTTTTCTACTTCATTTAGAGCAAGCTGAATCCTTTAGGAAAATGGAACTTATAGAAATGCACAATCTAGAGGCTCCCACTGGTATTGAAATCATAAAGCGTTTATTGATTAAAGGCCTCATTGAAGAGTTTAATGACTCAGAAGATAAACGCGCAAAAAGAGTCAAAATGACGGATACTGGAAAAACTGAATTGGAGAGATTAAAACCTTTAGTAGATGCTAAGTTTAAAAGCTTTGCTCAAACCTTACCTCTTAATGAGAAACTGAGCTTAGTTGCAGCTATGAACAAACTTATTCGCTCCTAATTTGGTTCGACAATACAATCATTGCGAGTACTTAACCTTGTCAAATTGAGAAGGCTTTTTTAAGCTTAAAACACTTACAACAGGGCTTCCAACCTAAGTTTATAGGATTGCCCAACTTGTGAAAGCTAAAGATTTTCGCTAATTATCTGTATCAGCCAAAGTCAGACAACAAACTTATGAGATCCATCACAGTTCGGCATCCGCTTCGAATGACCACAAACGCAATCTCGAATGCCCCTTCCCATCAATATTCTATCCACATACTTTTCAATCCTTTTAATTCTTGTTTCAGATTGCTTTGCCTGAGAAAAATAAATTAAATACCCTCGCTGTCTTCCTTGGGTTAACGATAAGAATGCCTTCTTCAAACTAGGTGAATCTTCAAATTTTTCAATTAGCTCTTCTGGAAACTCAACATCTTTAATCTTTCTTGTTTTAACGACCATTCCTTTTTTTTCAATCTCAATAGCTTGAAATACATACTCTCTAATTATATTCTCCAAACACTTTATTTGAGATACACTCGTAAAAGGAATTAGACGGGCAGAATTAGAATTTTCCCCTGGGGCAATTAATATGTTCGTCTCATCCTTAATCAGAGAACCTTTAAAAAAACTAATAAATGCAAACTTCTTAAAACTTGAAACAATCAATATATTTTTTCCTAGATGTGTGAAACAAGGCTGACTCCATTTATAGTCTTCTGTCAATCCACAGTTCAAAATAATGGATCGAAGGAGTCTCATTTCATCTTGCCATTTTGAAGCACTTTCAATAAAATCATCTACTTTACTTAACATTTTTCAACTACTTTTTAGCTTAACTAATTCAACTTATTCTGTAAATCACTTGGGATAATTTTCCAAAACAATTTATCTGTCACAAAAAATCAGACTGGAATTTATTCAATTCATAATATTAATAAAATCATTCCATTGCAGATGAGAATATCTTTTCTATCTTTGCGTCGGGGGTAAGTCTTGTACGACCAGCTCCCTCCTAATCCCCCAGGACGGGAACGTAGCAAGGGTCGGAGGTTGTAGCGGTGCGATGCAAGTAGCTTGCCCCTTTTTTTGTGCCTTATTTTGGGGATTTAGAATTTATAACTTAGAATTCTGAACTCTGACTTTCGACTTATGACTTTCGACTTTACAATAGAGCACCAAGCGCTACTTCAACTGATTTCTTGAGCACATTAACAGAGCCGTCAGTTGTCTTGATGACCAATTTCGATTTCGTATTGTCCGCTTCAAAATAAATATACGCTAGTTCTTCCATCACGATTTCAGCGTCGCCCGCCATTATTTCAGCTCCTTCACTGAATTTCAGCTTTGTAAAATCAACATAAAAAGTAAATGGCTTTTCACCAAAACCTAGAATCCCTGCTGGAACCTTCATGGGTGTATTCCCCAATTGATCATCGGTAAGGTTAGTGTCTGAGGTAATGAATACACCTGAAGAATTGAATTTAATTTTCATACCTTCATAGTCAAAGACACCCTCTCCTAATTTTGTTACTTCTTGTTCCTCGAGTAAGGCAATCAATAAGTCCGAAAAATCACCACTGGATTCCCCTAAACCTGAATACACATTCACTTGTGGAATAGCAAATAGCATAGCTTCGGAAAAACCTGTTATCGCAACCGCGAATTCACCGTTGACAAAACTGCTCAATTTTCCACCTCCAATAGCTTTCAAAATCATCCCTTGTGGACCGAGGTTCTTATACATCTCTTTCATCCCCTCTGGATAAACTTCCGTCATGAATGTTTCCATCTTATCCAAGTCCAAATTCATAGAAAATGCAGCAAGCGGCTCTCCTGGACCTAATTTTGTCAACACATCTGTATTCCCTGACTCATCAAAGAACATAGCTTTCTGCAATTCTTCGTTAAACGCTAAATGCGTCTCTACCACGATTTCCCCATCATTAAAACTCAACGCGGTGTTCACATACGAGTTTTCCGCCAATTGCTTAATCTTCTCCTGCTGTTGCACAGGTAATTGGTTTAAGTCGGTGTTCGAGGTTGCATACAAATTCTGCAGGTTCAACGAGATGATCATGTCGCCCTCGTAGTCCATATTTTTCATAACGAACTCATTCATTGTTCCCTTTTTCGCACGGATGAAAGCCTCTGAAACAAATGATTGTGCCAATGAATCAACTCCAGTAATACCGATGATGGCTAAATCATCCGTGTAGCCAATGGCCAATCCATCTTCGTCATGTAGGTTCACCCCGTCTGTTTCTTCAAAGAAGTAGCCCATCTCGTTGAACATCTTAGCGGCCTCTTCTTTGTTCTTTACCGCGATAAATAAGGCAGTATTCTCAGGCATTCCATCATAGTCAAGCGGACCAGAAGCTATCATGTACACATGCTCGCTCAAGGCCATGCTCGTGTCAATTTTATTGAACGTCTCTAACAACTGAAACCCAACGTCTGGCAGACTCTTCACATCCGATTTACTCATGATGCCCGCAACGTCCATTTTCATGACAACGATAGCGTCCGAATTATTATCGAGGTATTGCCCAACATATTTATCCAATCCTTCCCTGTTTGGTTCTCCACAAGAGGTAATTACAACTAAGACGAGTACTGCGGAAAGTAGGCTAAGAAATTTCATCGTATTCAATTAATAAAGTGTCATAAAACAAATTTACATATTCTTTTGAACTTGTGCTTATTTGAGTTGTTTGTCCACTGTATATTTAACTAATTTTGTAGTGTGCATGATTTAGAACCATATTTTAACTGGAGAGACTACTATGTGGCTTCTGAAGATGTCTATTCCCCTTTTTACGGCAGAGAATACAGCGAATTTGAATTCTTAGACCAAGTGTACAACTACGTCATCCACCCGCAATGGGACACGATGGGATCACCGACCTTATTTTTGAAAATCCTTTTCATGGATTATGATGAAGGATACGCTGTGATTGAATTAATTGGGGAATGGAACGACGCGATTCACAATGATATCATGACACTCAAACGAGATATCATCGAACACCTGATCGGTAATGGCATCAACAAGTTTATTCTGATTGGGGAAAACGTGCTCAACTTTCATTATTCCGATGATTGTTACTACGAAGAATGGTTCGACGAAGTAGAAGATGGATACATCGCATTGGTGAATTTTCATGATCACGTCATTCGCGAATTTAAAGAAATTCACTTGGACCAGTATTTTGTTTTGGGAGGCGAATTGGAAGATATCAATTGGAGAACCTACACTCCCTCCAACTTCTGTGAGAGGATTAACAGCTACGTGATGAAACGGTTAAGCTAACAAATTATCTTCCTATGTTCAGAAAAATAAACTCTTCTCTTCTCCAACGAACCACGATATTTCATTACCTTCGGTTGTTCACACAGATGCCTTCTAGCAATGAAAACATTAATCCTTCTGCGACACGCTAAAACGAACAAAGCGGAGCATGGTCAATCCGATTTTGACCGTTCACTTCATGAAAAAGGACTACAGCAGATCAGTCTATTGAAAAAGTATTTTGACATCAGCTATGGACAAAATTCGTTGATGGTACTGTGTTCTAGTGCAAAACGCACCCGATCTACCCTGAAGGGCATCGAAAGTGCCTTAACCATTTCGGAGAAAGTATTTGAACCGGGATTATACCTCGCCAGCATGGAAGTACTGCTCGATTGCATCAACCAACAAACAACCTCCGAAGATACCTTACTGTTGATTGGACATAACGAAGGATTATCCGACCTCGCTTCTTATCTTGGCAACGACCGCATTCACATGTCGACCGGAGCATTAATCAGCTTTGAATTTGACGCCGAAACGTGGAGTGAAATCAGCATTGCTAATGCGCTTCTTTCTGGTCACTTTTCTCCTCAGGGGGATTTTTAGGTGTAATGTGATATACGATTTTACGGGGAGGGTGATCCACCTGTTGCCCTTCTTGGGCTGCTTTTCGTTCTTCTTCTCTTCGTTTATATTCTTCCATGATGCGTTGCTGATTCTCCCACCATATCGCTTCTAGATCAGGAGGCTCTATTCCCATTTCACGTTCAATTTCATAACGGTACTTCGGTGGAATAGGTCCCTCCTTTCTGAAGGCAAAACCTACGACCAAGCCAACACTAAAACCAAACAAGTGACCTTCCCATGAAATCCCTGATTCCATCGGAAAAATCCCCCAGATCATACTTCCATAAATAAAGACGACAAACAAACTGATGGCTTGGAGCGGAAGATAGCGTCTAAAAAAGCCACTGATAAATAAGAAGCCAAACAACCCGTAGATCACACCTGACATTCCGATGTGGTAACTGCCTGTGTTATTCGCCAACAACCATAATAACAATCCGCCGCCTAACCATACAAACAGCACCACGTAGACTGCTATCTTTCGATAAAAATAGATTAAGGCACTCAATAGCACCAAGGTAGGAACCGAATTATTAATGATGTGTGAAAAGTCGCGTTGCCCATGAATAAAGGGCATTAAAAAAATGCCTTTTACGCCTTCTAGCGTTCCTGGCTTCAATCCTAATCTATACAAATCAAGTCCCGAATACCGATCAAATAAAAAAACAGACCACATCAGTGCGACGACCAATATGGGGTATACAATGGCTTCCAGCGTCGCTCCTCGATATTCTTGTTTGAATTGCATGTCGACCGTTCCTCAAATACTATTCCGCAGTATGCATGTGGACAATCTGGCAGATATTGGGGGATGAAATGGTGATGGGATTCGATAGATTACGGGCACTTCACGTTCAGTTGAACGATATGTTTGTTATTAATCAACTCTTTAAAGATAGCGTTTAAACCCGTCTTACGTTTATGCATTGTTGGCAACAGCCTTTCTCATAAGAATAAAAATATAAGGTCAGCAATCACAAGCGCTTGAAAAACAAAAATTAAAATACTCATTCTGTTTTCATACTTGAGCGCTAAACCAATCACAATAATTAATGCCAAAGGAATAAGGAGGCCCGATAAAATGCGCAATGAATATACTTCTTTACTTCCGGAATTGAGCAAGCCATAGCCGTTAATCTCATTGAATATAGGTGATACAGCAAATTCTATAGGTTGATTATTCTTTATTTCCTTGGCAAAATCTTCTGTAATTGAAAAGTTATGTGTGCTAGTGAATACTCTATATGAAAAATGATAATTTCCCGCAGCATTGTAATAGTGCTGATTCTCTTGCTTAACATCAATTATTTCTTCAACTACCACACTTCCAGGCACTAAAAAGTCTGTTAGAATAATCATCGAGGCTACTACAAATACACTATATACACCTAAACGCAATTTTTCTTGATGTTTAATCATTTTCCAGTTTCGATAAAGATTTTAACTTAAAACCACTAAAACCAAACCAATTCGCCTAAAATCAGCTGGATAAGCAACCTTTATGGCGGGTTATTCCATCCTAAAAATAATCAAAAAACGGATCAACTACTATGGTAACCAATTGATTGGCTCCTCCTACCGTGTAATCAGCGCCAAGCCTATGCGTTTTCTCGGGATATCTAAGGAAATGACGCGAGTGCGCACATGTTGGTGCAGGCGCACCACATCTGAAGGATCTTCGACATAGGCATCTCCCATGTTCGACTTATGGATGAGTCCATTCTCCTTGATTCCGATATTCACAAAAGCTCCGAAACTGGTCACGTTGGTGATTATTCCATTGAGCTCGATGCCTTCTCGTAAATCCTCCAAGCTCTTAATGGTCTCGTCGAATTCCAATACCGCCGCTTTCTTCCGTGGATCCAACCCGGGTTTCTTTAACTCGTTCACAATATCCGTAAACGTAAACGCATCAATGGAAGGAAAATCGTCTTTCTTCAAACTTCCCAGTACGTGTTCATTTCCAATAAGTTCTTTCACCGAAACGTGTGCCTTCTTTGCCATTTGCTCCACGGTCTTGTACGACTCTGGGTGAACGGCTGAATTATCCAACGGAAACGCAGCATCCCGAATACGCAAGAATCCTGCGCATTGCTCGAACGCTTTATCCCCTAGTCGCTTCACTTTTTTCAGGGAAGAACGATCTTTGAACGGTCCGTTTTCACTGCGATGGGCGACAATGTTCTCCGCCAATTGAGGCCCTAGACCAGACACATAACTTAATAAATAGGGCGACGCTGTATTGACATCCACCCCTACTCGATTCACACAACTTATGATGACGTCGTCTAATGCTTCTTTCAACAACGTTTGGTTCACCTCATGCTGATATTGTCCCACGCCGATTGATTTGGGATCAATTTTGACCAACTCCGCCAACGGGTCCATGAGGCGACGACCGATTGAAACAGCGCCACGCACCGTGACGTCATATTCGGGAAATTCTTTTCTCCCAATGGCACTTGCCGAATAAATCGAAGCGCCGTCTTCCCGCACCACAAAAACCTGAACCTCTCGATCAAAACGAATTTGTTTGATGAGGGCTTCGGTCTCACGGCCAGCCGTTCCATCCCCAATCGCAATGGCATCTATTTTATACGCCTGCACTAACTGGGCAATTTTACTTTTCGCTTGACTGGCTTCCCGCTGTGGTGGATGCGGAAAAATCGTAGTATTCGTCAGCAGCTCGCCTTGCTCATCGATGCACACGACCTTACACCCTGTTCGAAACCCTGGGTCCAACGCCAAGATGCGCTTCTGCCCTAACGGAGGCGCCAACAACAGTTGTTCAAGGTTGACAGAGAATATTTTAATCGCTGCAGCGTCTGCCTTCTCTTTCATTTGCTGCACGACTTCATTTTCCAATGATGGAGCAATCAACCGATCGTATGCGTCTTTACAGGCTTCTGCGACGAGTGTGCTTGCTTCGTTTCCGCTCTTCACGAATACGCGTTCCAACAATTGCAACGCCTGTTCCTTATCCGGTGCCACTTTCATGCGCAATACGCCTTCCTTCGCTCCCCTGAAGATGGCGAGAAAGCGATGCGAAGGAATCCGCTTCAACACCTCTGAATGGTCAAAATAGTCCCTGTATTTTTGCGCGTCTTCTTCTTTCGATTTGACCAATTTTGCAGAAAGCATTCCTTTTGTCTCAAACATTTTCCGCAATTGACCGCGGAGCTGTAAATGCTCACTTACCCACTCGGCAATGATGTGTTTCGCCCCTGTGATGGCTGCTTCTTCGGATTCCACGTCGCCTTTTACAAATCGCGTGGCTTGCCCATAAATGTCGCCGTTATGTTGACTCATGATGATTTTCGCCAATCCTTCCAGCCCTTGTTCTCGAGCTACATCCGCTTTCGTTTTTCGGCGCTGCTTGTAAGGCAAGTACAAATCCTCCAACAATACCGGATCAAAGCACGTGGTAATGGAACTCCGCAATGCATCGGTCAATTTACCTTGTTCTTCTATCGCTGATAAAATCGTTTGCTGACGGTCAAGGAGTTGCCGATGGGCCTTTTGCCAATCCCGAAGTTGTGCCACCTCCACTTCATCTAATCCACCCGTGGCCTCCTTACGATAGCGGGAAATGAACGGAACAGTTGCCCCGTCCTCCAATAATGCCAGTGTGTTTTCAATGGAGCGCGTATTAAACGCTGCATACTGTTGTATATATTCGATAATTGTCATACTTGAAATTCTGTTCGGGCAAATATATCTGAAAAGAAGTGGATAAGGAAGTATTTAGACCGACAATGAATTAGTAGAATCATGATATTTCACAAGAAGAACCATTAACTTTGTGGGTAGATTTGAACACATGAACAAAAAATACTTCGCCGACCTTACCGTCATTGATCTTTCTTCCGTTTTAGCGGGCCCTTCCGTGGGAATGTTTTTTGCCGAATTAGGGGCACATGTCATAAAGGTAGAACACCCCATTCACAAGGATGTGACGCGTTCCTGGAAACTTCCCGAAGAAGATGCTGCATCTCCTGTGAGTGCTTATTTCTCCAGTGTAAACTACGGCAAAGACTATCATTTTCTTGACCTTACGCAAGCGAAAGCACGTCAAGACCTCTACCAACTGTGTTCCACCGCCGATATCGTAGTCCTCAATTTCAAAAATGGCGATCAAGAGAAGCTGCACATTACCGACGACATTTTACGGAGTTATAATCCTCAACTCATCATTGGAAAAATCACGGGGTTCGGAGACGAAAGCGATCGCGTTGCTTATGACCTCATCCTCCAAGCAGAATCTGGAATGATGTATATGAATGGAACCCCCGAAAGCGGTCCGCTGAAGATACCGTTGGCCTTGATTGATGTACTTGCTGGTCATCACCTCAAAGAAGGGATCTTGATAGCATTATTAGAACGTTTAAAACACCCAGCAGGCAAGACAATTACCGTATCGCTTTACGATGCGGCGGTTTCTTCGTTGATCAATCAGTCCTCGAATTACTTAATGGCAGGACACGTTGCAGAACCAATTGGCTCTCTGCATCCCAACATTGCTCCCTATGGTGAGTTATTTCGAACGAAAGACGGCGTTACCATTACCTTTGCGATTGGATCCGACCGACACTTTCAATTGCTTTGCAATGAATTGGGGATTCCAGCACTCGCGCAACAGCCTGATTATTCGTCTGCCCAATCAAGAGTGATTCACCGTGCACGAATGGCTGAAATTCTTGCAGAGGAAATCCTCAAACGCGACTGTGCACCGCTCCTTGAAAAGATGCATCAACTCCATGTACCAGTAGGGAGGATTAATACGGTGGCCGATGTGTTGAATCAACCGGAATCAAAAGCACGCGTATTGCATGAACAAATTGAGGGGATGGAAACGTTGCGTATGGAATCTATTGCATTCCGAATAAAAGAATAGCACTATTTCGTCAACCGTATCGTACTCACTTGCCCTTTTAACCGGAGCGTGAGCAAATAGATACCTGGAGAAAGCTGGGAAACATCCAGCTTCCCCTCCTCCAATTGCCCAGATTGAATGAGCTGACCCGTAGGATTGGAAAGCAGATAATCTATAGGTCCGTTAAAGTCGGTTTGAATGGTAAGTATTTCTTGCAATGGATTCGGGAAGACCGCTACTTCAGTATCTGCGAGCGCTAAAACAGAAACTAATTCGTCGTTTGTTGCCACAGCTTGAAACTCATCATTTTCGCCAATCTTGACCACTGTAACCTGCGTTCCCGGCGAGTTGATCACCCGATTATCGCTCACCGTTCCGATTAGTGCAACGCCGTTGTCGTTGGTCGGTATAATCTGATTGAACACGTCATCATTCACCCCAGAATAACTGCTGGAGAAACCATTCCAAAACAAATTTTGGTGATATTTCAGCACAAACATATCCATACCATCTGTAAATGGGTTAAACGAAGGAGAATCGGAAATAATAGAGACATATAAACGTCCATCCCCCATCATTTCCACGGCACCATAATAGGCAGTGCTGTCTCTAACGTCTAAATGGTCGTAAATTAAGACCCCATCCTTGTCGGTTCGAATCATCCATAAATCAGGCAAAGATTCTGTCGCTGCAATTAATCCTCCCACTGCATAAATGTTATTTTCATACGTATCTATGTCGTAGAATTTACCGTGCAGCGCAGGCTCATAAAAATTCATCCAATTGGTGGTCCCATTGATATGCATACTCATCAGCATTGCCGCTTGATTGGTGCCATTATACGCTTCTCCAGCAATTATGACAGTCGTATCGTTAAGCAGGCTAATGGCATGTGGAAGATCTCTCCCGCTCGTTTGAACGCGTTCCATCCACACTTGATTTCCAGCGGCATCGACCCGCATTACCAGTATATCTTCTTGTTGGGAGAGCGATCCTTGTGTTTCTCCCACCAATACAAAATCCCCGTTCGGCAAGCGGATGGCATCATGTAACCGCTCCCAATCTGGCGTCCCCATGACCGTTTCCCATTCCAATTGACCATCCAAGTCTGTTTTGAACATGTAAAAATCAAACGACTGAGCTGTTAAGCTATTCGAATATCCTGCACACCAGAAGCCAACTCCTTCTTCGTAAAACACACGCTTTCCGCGCTCACTGTTGGCTCCTCCAAATTTCTTGCTCCATTCAAATTCTCCGAACTTATTCAATCGGGTGAGGAAAACATCGGAAGCTTCGGAGAATCCAGCTGTACTTCCAGTAATGATATATCCAGAGTCCGCGAGTTGCGCGATTCCATGTCCTTCGTCGAAGCTGCTCCCAGCATATGTTCGATAGAATGCTTCCTGCGCATGAATGGATGAACAACACAGCAGAACACTTATGAGTATATACGTTAGTCTAATCTCCATACTCCTCGAATTAATAGTGATTTACCAAAAGTAGATTGCGCAAAGAAACCTACTACGTCTTCTGACCCTATTCCCAGTTGGATGTTGTTGAATTCAGTTTGAGCGTACATTCCACCTCGGAATCCACCGTATCCTCCAAATGTGAGCTGTCCTCCCAATGCCAACCAATCATTCAGTGTTACATGAACCCCCGCAAAAGCCATCGGACGATAGATGATATTCGTCAAAACACGCACCCCAAAAAATGATTGTACTACTTTTTGACTCCCCTCTTCGACAATTTTCCCTGCTTGGATGGTACCTCCCGGCACCCATCGAACTCCTGAAAATTGGGAAGTGCTAAAACCTAATGAATCAATGTATGTATCAAAATCACTTGATGAATAATTCGCGAAATCAGATAATTCATTCAATGTGAAACCCGAATACGTCAACTCCGAATTCACACCATAGCTTTCTACCTTAGAAAGATACATCACCCCCAGGTTCCTTCCTGAGAGTTGAAAGACGCCACTAATGCCCGGTATATCTTTGATGGCGGCATGCAGCTCAAAATCAATCGCTGCACCCAAACCTTGAAAATACGCTGGTGAAATGGACTGCTGAATACCCATGTTCAAATTTGCTTCCACTACCCCACCGTCATTACTGAACGTCAAGTTTCCTCGATCAATATCTATCCCCGTATAGCTCCCCCCAAATAAGGCATTTAGAACAATAGAGTTCTTATTCCTTCTGTTGTATATCCCAAACCCTGCTTTATAAAAACTTAAATTAAACGCATAAGTATTCGCAATTGTAGCTTCCTCACCTAACATCGATTGATTCCCAAAGAACAGCAGATCGAAGGCATCTTTTGAATATTGAGCACCAAATACATTGGAATAGCCTATCTTAGCAATCCATCCTAGGTTCTCATTACTTTTGCTTAATGGGGTTCCGCTCTTAAAAACGATTTCCCCTGATAGCTCTCCACCAATTCGACCATTTTGATTTTCTGCGAGTCGTGAGTTCTGCTTGATTTCATCCGACAAATAGCCTCCTCGAAGGAAAATATTGGACATTTCATTGCGCAAATGGCTCGTTTGAAAAAAGCCCAATCCTTCCAAATGCACCTGGTGCCCATCAATGAGGGTATCATAACTCTGTGGGAGCAATTGCTGTGCTTCACTACTGAAACCGAGGAGCAATAAGGTTAATACTTTGAACACCCGCATTACAACGTCGCTTTTAATTTGAAATTCGTCAATAACTGGATAATCATTCGGGCGTTATCGTACAACTGATTGTTTACAAGCGTCGTGGAATTAACACGCACCTTCACTACAATCTCTTTGACCGCTGGGAGTTCATTAACGATGGACTCGTTCACCACAAAAATCAGTTCGTTTTCTACTTCTTCATGCGCATTTAC
>JALQTG010000103.1 GCA_023264075.1 Crocinitomicaceae bacterium | reverse complement strand
ATGTCGTAAACTGAGTCACCTCAGCACCCATCGCCACTGCGAATTTAAGCGCCATATGTCCTAAGCCGCCAAGGCCGATCAAATAAAAAGTTCTGTTCACTTACGTGTAAAAATTCACATCACAATGAGGCGTATCGTGAGCAAAACAAAGTACTCACTCAACTAGATAAGATACTGCATAAAAACCGTGCTGTCTTATTAGATATGTACAATGTTTACCGAAGCTCCCCAATTAAATTAGAGATACTTCAAGCGCGAGGGTTTCATCCGAACTATCACACACATTTTTTTAATTCTCCAGTAGGCGATAAATACACTATGATCTATGATGTGGGGTACAAAGTGCATTATGATAATCAAGTTCAGATTGTACAATTGGACAATGTCGCTTAGTGCAGATTGATCTTTGGATAAAAGTCGTCAAGGCCCTTTTGATCGGGTGAAAATAATTTGCGCACAGCTATTTTTTAGGTTTTGAAATGTTCCTGACAAAATTTGAGTGTTTTATTTCTTGACATAGTTGCTGAAAAAACTAACGTATAACTCTTTAATTCCGAGGCTTTCCTTATTTTTGAAATCGAATGAAGGAGGAAAAGTATATTTTAGTGACCGGTGGAGCTGGTTATATTGGGTCTCATACGGTTGTTGCCCTAATTGAAAACAATTACACTCCTATCATTGTGGATGACTTTCGCAACGCTCAGCGATCTGTGATTCCTCGATTGGAGCAACTGACGGGAACGAAACTTAGCGTATATGATTTCGCGATTCATAACCAACAGCAATTGATCAATTTATTTCAAAAGTATGCATTTGCGGGAGTAATCCATTTTGCGGCTGACAAGGCAGTAGGAGAGTCTGTAGTCAATCCATTAAAATATTTCAAAAACAATTTGGGTGGTCTTATTTCGTTGCTCGAAGTAATGACGCAGTTCGGTAAACAAAATTTGGTTTTTTCTTCTAGTTGCACAGTCTATGGAACGCCTGATGATGTCCCGGTAACCGAGGAGACACCTACAAAGCAACCTGAGTCACCGTATGGATACACCAAGTTGATCAATGAACAAATGATACATCAAGTGCAGGAAGCGCATCCAGATTTAAATGTAGCTCTTTTAAGGTATTTTAATCCGATTGGTGCGCACGAGTCTGGGCTAATCGGTGAAACGCCTCAAGGAATTCCGAATAATTTATTGCCGTATATTACTCAAACTGCTGCAGGAAAGCGGGAGTTTTTGACGGTTTATGGAAATGATTATGCCACGCCAGATGGATCTTGTGTGAGAGATTATATTCATGTAATGGATTTGGCAGATGCCCACGTAGCTGCGCTTAATTATTTGAGTTCACAACATGTTGGTGAAGATGTCTTCAATTTAGGAACAGGGAACGGGACCAGTGTGTTGGAAATGATTGGCTATTTCGATGAGGTTTCAGGATTGTCTTTGCCGTTTAAAATTGGACACCGTCGACTAGGAGATGTTCCTGAAATTTATGCGAATACTGAAAAGGCGACTTCCTTATTAGGTTGGAAGGCAAAGCGTACCGTCAAGGAAGCTATTCGCAATGCTTGGAACTATGAACAACTAATGCGTGAAAAGCAATGAGGAGAAGTATTTTTATAATGTCGTTACTGACGTGTTTGAGTGCGATGAATGTCAGTGCTCAATGGTCCTTGGAAAATGAAAAATTAGCCTCTCGCTTCCGTCCTGGAATCGGATGGTTTTACAATGGTGGACGTCCTTATGAGGAGGAGAAATTAAGAAAGTATGACCGATTGATGGTTGATATTGTATACAACGATTGGCATGGTGATCGTGACTACTTTGAAAGTCCTTGGCAGTCAATAGGATTTAATGTGTCTTTGATGTTTGACAAGGTACTTACGAAATCGAATAAGGTCAGTTTCGGTTGGGGACTCGCATTTAGTCATGCCAACAATCATTCCCTCGTTCGTTTTAATCGGGATACGCAAGATGAATTAACGTTTATTGATGATTTTCCGGCAGGAGAAGAGCCATTGCGCAATAAATTCAGTGCAAACTATATTGAAGTTCCAGTAGAACTACGTTTTAAAACAAAAGGATACAATCATTTTAAATTTATGCTAGGAGGAAAAATTGGCTATCAATTAAATGCGTATGATAAAATTGTCAATAAGGTAAATGGAATTACTTACAGCACAAAGAACTTTAATTTCCCAGATCGAAACCCGCTTCGATTCGGCGCAACGGTCCGAATTGGAATACGAAACTGGTCACTTTTTGGTGCATATTATTTCTCAGAATTGTTTACAAATGGGCAAAGCGTGCAGTTGACACCGTATTCTGTGGGGTTGACGATTTCGTTGTTTTAGACAGGGTTTTTAGGGTTCGAGGTTTGATGTTTAAGAAAACGTTCCCACCTTCAAAATTCCTTTTTCGATCAACACTTTCCCAATTTGAACAGCATTCGTAGCGGCACCTTTTCTTAGGTTGTCTGCTACAATCCACATATTTAAGGTATTGGCTTGTGATTCGTCTCTTCGGATTCTTCCTACAAATACATCGTCTTTATCTGCTGCGTATTTGGGCATAGGATACGTATTTGTTGCAGGAGAATCTTGAAGTGTAACACCAGGGGTTTCATGCAGAAGCTTGCGTACTTCTCCTAAATCAAAATCGCTTTCAAATTCTACGTTAACTGCTTCTGAATGCCCACCTACAACGGGTATGCGAACCGCTGTAGCTGTAACGTTAATGCCGTTGTCTAAAATCTTTTTCGTTTCATTCGTAAGTTTCATTTCTTCTTTGGTATACCCATTATCTAGAAAAGAATCACAATGTGGCAAACAATTTTGATCGATTGGATAAGGATAGGCCATTTCACCTTTTATTCCGCTTCTCTCGTTGTTCATTTGCTCTAACGCTTTCACTCCTGTTCCGGTAATCGATTGATAGGTCGAAACAACTACGCGCTTAATGGTATATGCTTTGTGTAATGGAGCGAGTGCCATTAAAAGTTGAATCGTTGAACAGTTGGGATTAGCAATAATAAAATCATCAGCCGTCAATTGGTCGCCATTGATTTCTGGTATCACCAATTTTTTAGTTGGATCCATTCTCCATGCTGAAGAGTTGTCAATTACTTTGCAACCTACTTCAGCAAACTTTGGCGCCCATTCCAACGATGTTTCACCACCAGCCGAGAAAATAGCTACATCTGGCTTCATTGTTACCGCTGTTGTAAGATTTACAATTGGATACGTATTTCCTCCAAAAGTAATTGTGTTCCCAACAGATTTCTCTGAGGCAACAGGAATTAACTGAGTGATAGGAAAATTTTGTTCTGCAAGAACTTTGAGCATTACGCTCCCAACCATACCTGTGGCACCTACAACGGCTACTTTCATGACGATTATTTTAGAGCAGTAAAAGTAGTGGTTTTTTACATGTAGGAATTTTCATTCCGAAAATATATACGAGTATATAACAGAGTATTGTTTTTTTAACAATAATCACTTAGGGCAACACTTGTTCAGCAAAGGGAATTATTCCTTTATTATTGTAGGGAAATTTTCCCCTCTTCTGAAATGAGAAGTGGCGATTCAGGAATATCTAGGAGTGTTAGACGTTTGATTTCTTTAGCAGCTGCGTTGGTTGGATCCATAGTTGGCCCACCTTCTCCAAATTGTTTCGCGGAGTGAATTTGACCAGTTAGAAATTCTCCTTTTTTCGTTAATTCTAACTCAATCAATGGTGCTAATCCATTCGGCCCGCTTAGGTTAAATCGGCTGTAGGTTGCAAAATTACCCAAGCTGTACGCAATAAAACGACCTTTGTAGATATCCACAGCGCGTACAACGTGTGGTCCATGCCCTAAAACGACATCTGCTCCTGCATCTATGACAACTCTAGAAAACTCATATGGGTTACCTCTATTCTCACCGAGAAAGAGTTCTGTTTTTCGGGTAATTCGATTGTATTTTGCACCTTCTGCACCTCCATGAAAAGAAACAATTACGATATCACACAAGGTATCTAAGTGTTGCACTATTTCTCGGGCTTTCCCATAATCCGTAATTTTGAGTGTACCGGTGTTAGGAGAAAAAGCACAAAATCCGTAAGTTAAACTATCTTTTTCGAAGATGCTAAACGGATAATCTTCCAATCCAGCGAAGTGAATACCCGATTCGGTGAGAACTCGGGCAGTATTCTTTCTTCCTGCGTCACCAAAATCACCCACATGATTGTTCGCAATACTGAGTACATCAAAGCCAGCATTTTTGTAATGTTCAATGTAATGATCGGGACTTTTAAATGCATAACATTTTGACGGGTCGTTACATTTCTTAACTGTTCCTTCTCCCGATAAAATACATCCCTCCAAATTACCGAAAGCAATGTCGGCTTTTTGAAGAATCGCGTGCGCCGGCACAAGTATATCTTTTCCATTATTCGGAGGTAAGTGGCTTGCTGAGGGAAAATTAGTGCCAATCATCAAATCACCAACTCCGACAAGGGTTACTGAGGATTTTTCAGGTAGCGTCGTGCTACTATCTTTAACTTTATGCAGTGTATCGTCAATAGTTGCTAGGGGAGTTGGGGTGGTGTTCAGTGCATCGATTTCCTTCAGTCTTCCCGCAAATAGAAAACGTTGTGAATAATAAGCCATCGGATAATCATCGATAATGACCCCACGTTGGCAGCTGTGCATCATTTTTAACCCGGCATCATTCACTTCAATTACCATACTTACATGGCCTACAGTGTTGCTAGAAGCATTCCTGCCTTTAAAAAATAATAAATCTCCTGGTTCAACTTCTGAAAAATCAATTCTTCTGGTTTCCAATGCTTGCGAAGCAGAGGAGCGTGAGAGTTTAACATTCAAATGGTCGTAAATATGGCAAATGAATCCACTGCAATCTAATGTTGGCGTAGTTGAATTTCTATAGCGATAAGGTTTTCCAAGAAATTGCTTCCCGATGCGTATTACAGAGTCGACCATTTCTTGTTTTGAAATGCGCGGCTCATTCGGTGTTTTATCAAATGAGGTCAGCGAAGAAACCGACGTTTGAGCAGTTGTTGTGATGCTCAGGAATAAGTACGTAATGAATAGTATGAAGAATTTCACATGAATCAAGCTTAAGAATTTGTAAGTTGTGAAATTAGGTGATTTACAGGTTGTAAAGTTGATTTTAACAAAAAAATAAGACCATTATGATTGTACGAGGTTTTGTAGAGCTGGTAACTAACTAAACTTTGTTTTCATCCAAAAATATCCTTCCGATAATTTTCTTTTTCATCATCTTCCATGAGATCG
>JALQTG010000074.1 GCA_023264075.1 Crocinitomicaceae bacterium | reverse complement strand
GCAGCCATAGATTTAGAGTACATCGATTTTTTATTTACAGGCACATCTGTTGTAGCTGCTGAAGGAACCCAGTACTTAGTTAAAAACTTATTGATTAGTTTGGCCATAGCTATCGTAATCATCGCAATTTTAATGTCGTTGCTTTTTGGTTCTTGGAGGATGGTTATTATTTCGTTGATTCCTAATTTTATTCCGCTCATCGTAACTGCTGGGATAATGGGCTTTTTTCATATACCCATCAAGCCTTCAACAATTTTGGTATTTAGTATAGCTTTTGGTATTTCGGTGGATGACACCATCCATTTCTTAGCCAAATACCGTCAAGAGCTTAAAGTTGCCCGTTGGGATTTACGCGGTTGCGTAATTAACGCTTTACGAGAAACAGGGTTAAGTATGTTTTATACGTCCATTGTTCTCTTTTTCGGATTCTCTATGTTCGCGCTTTCACAATTTGGAGGAACACAAGCATTGGGATTGTTGGTGTCTTTAACACTTCTTGTGGCAATGGTGACTAATCTAGCCGTGCTTCCTTCCTTATTGCTAACGCTTGAAAACAGGATAGCTAACAAAGCATTTGAAGAACCACTCATTGTTATGTACGATGAGGAAACCGACATTGAATTGGACGATTTGGAGGTGGACGTAACGACAAAAAGAGATCCTGAATAATCATGAAGTCGTTACCTTATATTATTATCACACGCCTATGAAAGGAATTATTTTGGCTGGAGGCTCAGGAACACGTTTACATCCCTTAACGCTTGCCGTTAGTAAACAACTCATGCCGATTTATGATAAACCAATGATTTATTATCCACTCTCGATTTTGATGAGTGCTGGGATTCGTGAAATATTAATTATTTCCACACCACATGACATGCCTAGTTTTCAAAAGCTATTGGGGGATGGACAACAGTTGGGATGTTCGTTCAGTTATGCCATTCAAGAGGAACCGAATGGCTTAGCGCAAGCTTTTGTGATTGGGGAGCAATTCATTGGAAATGAAAAAGTTGCATTAATTTTAGGGGATAATATTTTCTATGGTGTAGGAATGGATGACTTGCTCAGAGAGAATAATGATCCCAATGGAGGTGTGGTATATGCATACCACGTATCAGATCCTAAACGCTACGGCGTGGTTGAATTTGATAAAGCAATGAATGCCATTTCGATTGAAGAAAAGCCAGAGCATCCAAAGTCAAATTACGCTGTTCCTGGTTTATATTTCTATGATAATGACGTGATTGAAATTGCTAAAAATTTAGCGCCGTCTGCACGAGGAGAGTATGAAATTACGGATGTTAATGCCGAGTATTTGAGACGAAATAAACTTAGGGTCGCTGTGTTGGATAGAGGCACAGCCTGGTTGGATACAGGAACTTTTCCTTCTCTAATGCAAGCAGGTCAATTTGTACAAGTGATCGAAGAGCGACAAGGTTTAAAAATAGGCTGTATTGAAGAAGTAGCTTATCGGAACGGCTACATCAGCGAAGAACAACTGAAACAATTGGCGGAGCCGCTTGTTAAAAGTGGATATGGTAACTATTTACTCGGTTTAATAAAATAATATGCAAGCAAGTATCACGCTCCAAGCCCTCATTGAAGAAAAGATTCAAGCAGTTCGTTTTCCAGCGAATCCGGCCAATCTCTATGATCCATTAAATTACTTCATGACACTTGGTGGTAAGCGTACGCGACCATTGTTAACGTTGTTGGGGTGTGATTTATTCGGTAAACCAGGTGAGTCGGCGGTGAATGCTGCTATTGCAGTTGAGCTGTTTCATAATTTTACGTTAATTCATGACGATATAATGGATGAGGCACCTCTTCGAAGAGGTATGTCTACCGTTCACACCAAATGGAACGAAAATATTGCAATTCTTTCCGGAGATGTATTATTCGTAAAGGCCTTCGAATTTTTGTCAAATAATGATGTTCGCTTTTTGCCTCAACTCATCGCTGTTTTCACACGAACAGCTGCTGAAGTGTGCGAAGGTCAGCAAATGGATATGGATTTTGAGTCCCGCCAAGATGTAACAATTGAGGAATACATCGAAATGATTCGATTAAAGACTTCCGTTCTTCTTGGGGCGGCTCTTGAAATGGGAGCCATCATCGGAGAGGCTTCGGAGGAAGATAAACGATTGCTTTACGAGTTCGGAATGAATGTTGGAATCGCTTTTCAGCTGAAAGATGATATCTTAGATTTGTATGCTGATCCAGAAAAATTCGGTAAACAAGTCGGAGGGGATATTCTAAGTAACAAGAAAACATTTCTTTTACTCACAGCGGAGCAAAATGCAAATTCTACCCAACGCAGTGAGTTGAAGAAAATCATGGATGAATTTGCTGGGGAGAAAAAGATTGAGGCAGCGAGAAACTTATTCGATGAGCTAGGAATTCAAGAGTTAGCTATGGATAGAATGAAAGAGTATTACGCTGCTGCTAAAACTGCTATGGATAAAATTAGTGTTCCTGAATCGGCGAAACAAGAACTTCTTGGTATTGCTGATTACCTCATGAATCGAGAAGTTTGATGAGCTACCAACTGAGGTATATCGATCGTCAGGAAGACTTGTTTGCACTTGTAGATCAACTAAAGGGAGCCTCACGTATTGCCATCGATTTAGAATTTGATAAAAATCATTTTACGTATGGCTTCAATATTTGTCTACTTCAATTGTTTGATGGTCAGGATTGTTACTTAATTGACCCTTTGTCGATCAAAGATTTTTCTCAGTTGTTTTCTATTTTTGAGGATTCATCAGTAGAATTAGTCACCTTCGCATTTGGAGAGGATTATCGCTTGCTCCGTCATTTAGGGTGTGCTCCCAATAATATCACGGACCTGAGTACAGTAAGGAGTTTACTCAATAAGCCGCAGTCTTCATTAACCAATGTGTTAATTGATGAGCTTGGAATTACATCCTCTAAAGACTTTCAACGTAGTAACTGGTGCGCACGTCCACTTTCTGAAGATCAAAAGCTCTACGCCGCCGAGGATGTAACGTTTTTATTTTTATTAGCAGATAAATTAATTAAGGAATTGAAGGAATTAAACAGATTGTCATGGCTTTCTGATGAGAAAAAGTTATTGGAAGAAAGTTCAGGTGAGGTAACTGCTGTAATTGAAGAAACCTATCACAAAGAACGAAAAGAGATGTCTTGGGCTCAATGGGAGAGGTTTAAAGCTTTATTTGATTATAGAGAACAATTCGCTAAGAAATTGAATAAACCAACCTATAAAGTCATGGATCGCATGTTATTAACTAAGTATGCCCTTCAGAATAACTTTTCTGGTTGGTCAGATGAAAAAAGAATTCACCCAGCCTTGCGCACAGAAAAAATTGTTCAACAACTGAAACAAATATTTTCAAAAACGAATGAGATGATTGCTCAAAGTGGTATACCTTCAGGTCAAGCTGCTATGCCACCATTATCTCATGCAGAACGGATTTCAAGGTCGCGTCAAAAGCAACTCATTCATGATCAGAGCGAGCAAATATTAATTCCTTTGAAGAACCGAATTACTCATAAATATGGTGAATATATCTCCACATTTGTGTTGTCCAAGC
>JALQTG010000042.1 GCA_023264075.1 Crocinitomicaceae bacterium | reverse complement strand
TTCATTCTAAGTGCTTATTTGTTCAAAGTAATTGTCGCCCTTTTAGACACCCTTCCGTTTTATATCGGTACACGGTTTTTAAAGCGTTATTTACAAGTAGAGAACGAGGTGAAGTAAAATTTATAAGTCAAACGTCGAAAGTGTGCTGTCTACAGAGCACGAATGCCTTCGGAATGGCAGACGGAATTGAAAAGCCATCTAATGTCTATCGTCTAGAAGTCTACTATCTTTTTTGACTCAAAGCTATAATCGCAGCGCAAACAGCATATACTGGTACAGCTGCTTTATCAGTATCCAGGTAATTGTTCAGAATTCCATGAAAGAAATAGGTCACTAATGCCAACGTCATAAATAAGATCAACGTACGTATTTCTTTATCCTCTTTAGGATAGCGTATGTATAATGTTACAGCCGAAGAAAAGATCGCAATAACGATCAACATCATACTTATAAATCCAAGGATACCCATTTCCGCGAGTGGACCTAGATACTCGGAATGGGCGTTCCCCATATTCCCAAAGTTTGTGGAAATAATCGTGAGTTTTTCGGGGTCTTGATACGGAGCATATTCAAACGCGTACGTAGCCGGTCCGAAACCGAAAACTGGTCGCTCTTTGAACATTTCCCAGGCAGCTGACCAGCGGTTGAGTCGTTCAAGATTAGAGGCGTCAGAGGTGATGTTTGCCGCGGATCGAAGGCGCTCATCAAACTGTTCGGTAGTGTGCTCTGCACTGTTACGCGCCAATTCCATTTGGATTTTATCCCAACTTATAAATAGAATGAGTAATGCCGAAATCCCGATTGTCAATAAATACTTAAACTTCACCTTATAATGGATGAATAACCAAACGGCGAGTGCAGCGACGACGCTCAGCCATGCTCCACGGGTATAACTGAAATATAGGCCTATGAGCGTAATCGTTAGTAAGATAATCAGGGTCACCTGGGTCAACGGGTTGTGTTTCTTAGAAAGATACAGCCCTAGTAAGAAAAAAAGGTTGATGGCAACGATAGCACCATAAATAGTGTGATCTTTAAAAAGGGGCGACATTACCCAGTGGCCTTCTTTTTCACCAAAACTATAGCCCCAATGACGAATAAGTGTATAAACTATAGCGATAGTCATACTGACACTAAATAACCATAAGAACCGGGTAATGTTTTTATGGTTTTTGAACACTACAGTACCAAATAAAAGAACAGGTATGATGAACCAGAGCTTCATGAGTAAGAACTTGAACGAAACTCCCACGTGCGTGCTCGTGATGGAAGTCATAAATACCCAAAGTAAATAAATACCGATCGCCCATACAATGGGGTGTCTCCAAGTCAATTTAGGGATGTAGTTGAAACGAATTTGATGTATAATGGTGAGCAGCATAAGTCCAAATAACATTGGTTCTGTAGGTAGGAATAATCCTATTCTCCCATCAGTAAACTCCTCTAAATTGATCGATAACGGAGTAAAAAAGGCAATGCTCAGAAATGTTTCATTGGGATAGTAAATCGAACAATAAATCACGATAAGTGCTACCGGTAGCACTGCGAAATAATAATTTTCAAAATAAACAAGAACAGCCAGTATCCCTAAGAAAAGTAAGGACAAGGAAAAAACAAACGGATGTTTCTTGATGAAATCCAAGTTAAGCGATTTTCTTAAGCTCTTTCAGTCGTTCAGCAATCAATAAACTGATGATTGCGAAAATCAGGGTCGCCAACGTAATGATGATTACGATGACTGCGCGTTTCGGTTTAGCCTTTTTATCTGCTGCTACGGCCTCTTCTACAACGAATTTGTGGTTGAAGTTTTCATAGGCATCGGCTTCTGCCTGTTCATAGGCCATTTCTTGTGTAGTCAGCTTTTCAATTCGAAACTCACGAAGTTCAGCTAATCCGTCATACAAGGCTCCATTTTTTAAATTCACATCGATTTTTTCACGGAAGAAATCACGGTCAGCAGGTGTCTTCGCTTCATTCAAAGCAGAGAACAAATTCGCGCGTGCTTCAGCATTCACCACTCCTAAACGGGAAAGACTGTCCATCTGCGAAATCAAATCCTGCTGGTCTTGGTTTAGTTTGTCCATCTTGCGTTTGTTCACCTCATACGCAGGAATAGTACGTTCTTTGATGAGATCGTTTTTTACGGTATCAATCAATTGCACAATTTTATTAGCAATGTCAGCGGCCTGCTGTGGTTTTTTATCGAGAACGGATATTTTAATAGAACCATAACGTGTGCGCTCAAAAGAGATATGGCTGTCATACGCCTGTCCCAATTTGTACAAGAAGTTCGATTCAGTAGGTTCTAGCTCATATTCTTTTGCCAAGTCAAATTGGTGAATGATTTTACTTTTGATACGTGAGGATTGAAGAATTTGGATCAATTGCTCTGCGTGTTCCTCCTCACCAAAGTCCATGGAATTCGCCTTTGCATTGCGCTGTTCGGAGAACGAAACGGTGCTCGTAGCGGCAGGGAAGACAATAGCGCTCGATTCATAGAGAACGGGCAATAACAAGGATACTACAATACCCACGATTCCAGCTAGAACGGTAATTGAAATCAACGGTTTACGTTTCTTCCATAAAAAAATAAGTAACTCGTTCGAGGCGTATTTTTGATTGGATTCCTTCATTTTCTTCTGTTAATGGTGCTCAATTAACACGTTTTTGTGCTTTTTATTTTACGTTGATTGAATTCTTTTTAGCGAACAATCTTCATTTCGTCTACGATGTGCTTTGCACCTCCATAAATGTCAATCATCCAAAGAACATAATGCATATCTACGGTGATGTTTCGACAACGCGAAGCGTCGAACATGTAATCACTCATTGTACTTTCCCAACTTCTGTCAAAATTCAATCCTAGCAAGTTACCTTCTGCATCGATGACGGGAGAGCCAGAGTTACCACCAGTCGTAT
>JALQTG010000301.1 GCA_023264075.1 Crocinitomicaceae bacterium | reverse complement strand
CAATAAAGAAGGCAATTTGCAAGCTCAAGACGAAGAAAAAAAGATAGCTGCCGTTTACGAATCTTACCGTATTGATCCTAAATCCTCTGAGGTATTGCTCGACTCTAATATTCTTGAAATTATTTTAGAAGGGTTTCGCTCGATCAAAAAGCGAAGTGAAGTTGGAGAAAATAGCGTAAAACAACTATTACTTGATTTTCATGAGGAATACGATAAGCTTCAAGCGTGTTGGAATTATGCCTTGATGAACTAAGCAACTTCCTTTCCACTCGGTATCCAGCTTATGCCAGCGAAAATTTTCTGTAGTGAGTAATTACATTTCGTTTTTTTTCAATTTCCTCACAACCGCTCCACATAAGGTATTTCAATAGAAATCAACCCCTTAATTCTACCCTCCATTGAAAACTGATATTTGTCAGATTTTTTAGTGACAAAAGTCATTTTATTCATTCTTCTTCAGCAGTTCCTTTGTCGCATGGGAATAATGTACGTAATGCTAATCGTGAGTCTATTAATTGCACTCTTTTTCTTGTTTTCCTTCATCTGGGCGAACAAAACAGGGCAATTTGAAGACGATATCACACCGGGTATTCGCATACTCTATGACGACGAAAAACCAAAGGAAAATTAAATTATCAGGAATGGAAACAGAACGTATAAGTTACGACAACAGGATTGTAAAGTATTTTGCATACGCAACAATCATTTGGGGAGTCACAGGGATGATTGTTGGTCTAATAGTGGCCTTACAGTTGGCATACCCGAATTTTTTTAACGATTATCTAGGGTTCAAATACCTCTCGTTTGGTAGAATTCGACCGCTTCACACGAATGCGGTAATTTTTGCTTTCGTTGGGAATGGAATATTCATGGGTGTCTATTACTCGATGCAGCGATTATTAAAGACGCGCATGTGGAGTGACAAATTGAGTTACATAAACTTTTGGGGATGGCAATTGATTATTCTTTCGGCGGTTATTACGCTACCTATGGGAATTACTACCAGCAAAGAATATGCAGAATTGGAGTGGCCAATCGACATCGCGATTACCTTACTATGGGTAGTTTTTGGATGGAATATGCTCGCTACAATACTCGTACGTCGTGTAAAACATATCTATGCAGCAATTTGGTTTTTCATTGCCACTTTCGTTACTGTTGCAGTATTACACATCTTCAATTCATTTGAATTGCCAGTTTCGTTTATGAAAAGTTACTCTTGGTATGCCGGTGTCCAAGACGCATTAGTGCAGTGGTGGTACGGGCATAACGCTGTAGCGTTCTTCTTAACGACTCCATACCTGGGATTAATGTATTATTTTGTTCCGAAAGCAGCGAATCGTCCTATTTACTCATATAAACTTTCGATTATTCACTTTTGGGCCTTGATTTTTATCTACATCTGGGCTGGACCTCACCACTTATTGTATACTTCTTTGCCGGATTGGGCACAGTCATTGGGAGTTGTGTTCTCCATTATGCTTATTGCTCCATCTTGGGGAGGTATGCTAAATGGGCTATTGACCCTGCGTGGAGCCTGGGACAAAGTGCGAGATAACGTTACCCTTAAATTCATGGTTGTGGCTTTAACTGCTTATGGTATGGCCACCTTTGAAGGACCATTGCTTTCTTTAAAGAATGTAAATTCATTGTCACACTTTACTGATTGGACAATTGCTCACGTGCATATTGGAGGATTGGGTTGGAACGGAATGTTGACTTTTGGGATGCTGTACTTTCTCTTCCCTATTTTGTTTAAGCGCGAATTGTATTCCAAGAAATTAGCGAATATCCATTTCTGGATTGCTACTCTTGGTATTCTTCTGTGGGCTATTCCTATGTACTGGGCTGGATTTAGTCAAGGGTTAATGTGGCAAGAATTCAATCCAGATGGAACACTTACCAATGCGGACTTCCTTAAGACAGTTGAGGCGTTACGCCCCTTCTACATCATGCGATCTTTGGGTGGATTAATCTACATTATGGGAGCAATATTAATGGCATACAACTTACTAAAAACAGCTCGACTTGGAACATTTAGTAAAGATGAAACAGTTGAAGTAACCTCTAATAGAGACAAAGCCATCAACACCAAAGGTGAGTACTGGCACCGTCCTATTGAGCGTAAACCAGTTCGATTGATGATTCTTAGCTTAGTTGTAATTTTAGTAGGCGGAGCTGTTGAAATCATTCCTACGCTAGCAGTAAAATCTAATATTAAAGAGATTGCGCAAGTTAAACCGCTTACCCCACTGGAGCTAGAAGGTCGTGATATCTATATACGTGAAGGGTGTAACAACTGTCACTCGCAAATGATTCGTCCACTTCGTTTTGAAACAGAACGTTACGGTGAATACTCCAAAGCAGGTGAATTCGTTTACGATCACCCGTTCTTGTGGGGATCAAAAAGAACTGGGCCAGATTTAGCGCGTGAAGGTGGACTAAGAAACGACTCTTGGCATTATGGCCATATGATTATGCCAAAACAATGGTCGCCAGGTTCTATTATGCCGGCATATCCATGGTTGGCTGATGACCAACTCGACCTTAATTTATTAGAAGGCAAAATCAACGCCATGCGCGTACTTGGTGTTCCTTATGAAGAAGGATTTGAGAAAGAAGCTGAAGCTCATCTGCGCGAACAAGCATTAGGCATTGCGCAGCGCATTCTTGACGGTCTATCAGCAGAAGGCAGCGTAGTGAGTGCAGAAGAAGTAGCGAACACAGAAATCGTTGCTCTTATCGCCTACCTACAACGCCTTGGAACAGATATTAAATCTGTACCTGTTGCAGAAGAACCTACTGATCAAATTATTAACGAATAAAAAAGGAAGTTCATGTTACGCTATATCAAACACAATTTATCAGAAATCATTGGAATTGAGATTTATCCTATCATTTCCCTGTTGATTTTTGTTCTATTCTTCACCATCGTTATTTGGAGAACAATGAGAATATCAAAAGCAGAAGTTCAAACCTTTAGCAATATTCCATTGGAAGACGATAAGCTTTATACAGAAATCAACGCGCATAAATAATAGTTATGAAAAACATATTCAATTATACACACATGATCTTGATGTTGTTTTTGGCAACTTATACTTTACCAGCATCAGGACAAGACGGAAAGGCAATTTTCAATGCTAAATGCAGCGCTTGCCACATCATGGGGAAAGACGGTACAGGTCCAAACCTACAAGGCATAAAGGCGAAATGGGCAGATGAAGAAGAGTTTCTTTATAAATGGGTGATGAATTCCCCAAAAGTGATTGCGGAAGGAAAAAGTGCACGTGCTCAAGCTGTAAAAGATTACAGCGTTACAAGCATGCCGGTTCAAGATGTAACGGAGGAAGAGGCAAAGGCGATTATCGACTATGTAGATGCGTGGACGCCTCCTGTTACGGCTACACCTCCTCCTGGATCAGCGGGTGAAACTGTTGTATTTGTTCCCGATTATGAAAAAAACTTGACGGTATTTTATGTGATGCTCGCAGTGATTGGCTTGTTATTAATCAGCATTATGGTCATTTCAAAGAGTACGCAAGCACTTATTAAATCTGATCACTTCAGAGAGAAAATCATTGAACGTCAAGAGAAAAGCTCCTCAAACAAAAGTGTGCTCACCTTGGTTGGGTTTTTATTTCTTGGGTTTAGAGCGAATGCCATGAGTACAGAGGCGCCTGCCAACGCATTAAAGGAAAACTTATGGTTATACGTTGAGAATAGTGATTTATATATCATGGTTATCATCGAATTGATCCTTTTAGGTTTTTTATTGCACATGGTGAATATGTTTTATGGAGTATTAAAAATGATACGCCCTGAAGCAACTAAAGAATCTATCGCTGCTCGAATTTCTCTTCGCAAGAAAAAGCGTGCATCACTGGCTCAAATGTTAACAGGTGCAGTTGCCCTAGAGGAAGAGCATAAAATTGACTTAGGTCACGATTACGACGGTATCCGCGAATTAGACAACCCAATGCCCCCATGGTGGTTAGCTGGTTTCTTAATCTCCATTGTTTTCGCCGTGATCTATATGTTCCACTATCACGTACTTGGAACGGGAGACCTACAGGAAGTTGAATATGCCAAAGTAATGGAAATCGAGTCTGCCAAAGTGCAACAATACCTTAAGGCTCAAGCGATGGATGTAGACGAAACGAGTGCCACTTTGATGACGTCCAATGACGACTTGATGAAAGGGAAAGCACTCTTTATTAATAACTGTACTGTTTGTCACAAAGAAGATGGTCGCGGAGAAGCGGGACCAAACCTTACAGATGACTATTGGATTTATGGCGGAGATATTAAGGACATCTTCAAAGTGATTAAGAAAGGTGCGCCAAACGGAATGCCTGAGCATCAATCCAAATTTAATCCGATTCAAATTCAGCAAGTTGCTTCATATGTAATGAACCTGGAGTACGTAAGTCCAGCACAAGGAGGAAAAACACCTGAAGGAGATTTATACCAATTGGTTACTGAAGAACCGATTAT
>JALQTG010000283.1 GCA_023264075.1 Crocinitomicaceae bacterium | reverse complement strand
GAAATTCTCTGTCCAATTGTACTTCGCCCCCAAGCGTGGTTCGAATTGTATATCTGGAATGGAAGGGTAGTATTGAACGCGCGCTCCAGGCTGGATAACCCATTGCTTTTTAATGAAACGCATGTTAACATACCCACTGAGTTCAGCGTTGAACTGATCTGCTTCAATCAATCGATTTACTTCGTTAAACGTTCTGAAGTTGGTGTTGAATCCTCCGATGTTAATTCCCGCTGTAACTTCCGATTGACCTTTCAAGAAATACGTAAAATCAAATCCTAAGTCAAATCCTCCGATGCTACTTGTTCTTGGTGCTTGACCTCCTTCGTTTTCGAGGAATAGGATTTCATAGTTGGACGCATTTAAGTGACCTTTAATTAATACAGCACTGCTAGAAGGCACGAGCACGAAGTTAATCCCTCCACCCATTTGCTTCCAGTTCAAGTCTGCAATCGTTGGGTAGTTTACAGCATCATCGTTGTAGAAACCAAAGGCACTGAATTTACTTCCTCCATCCGATTTTAAGGTCATTTTACCATAAACGTCTGTAAACGAAAATGGCATTCCTTGTCCATCGTTGGCATAAGGATATAGGGTTCTGCTCGTGTTGTTGAGCAAGGAATGTTTTGCTGTAAGGATGTATGATCCTCCTGTGGAAGCCGATCGTTTTTCTTTTTTCGCTAAAGGACCCTCCATAACAGCCTTCGCCATAAACGGAGAGATGGAAACTTTTCCACCATGTTTTTTGAGGTTACCGTCACGGTAGGTAATGTCCATGATTGAAGCAATTCGTCCACCATACTGTGCCCCGAATCCTCCCGTATAGATATCTGCGCTTTTTACAATTTCTGTTTCAAACACGGAGAAGAATCCAATGGAGTGAAATGGGTTGTAAATGGTCATTCCATCCAACAAGATTTTGTTTTGAATAGGAGTTCCACCACGCACATAGATTTGACCTCCTTGGTCACCCGTGGTCACTACACCCGGTGTAACAGCGAAAGCAGAAACAATGTCATTTTCCGCTCCGAAACTCGGTAGTCGTTCTAATCCTTTTTGATCCAACTTGATCGTAGAGATTTCAACACGGGTCTTTTTTGAACGGTCTTCTGCGTAAATATCGATTTGCTCAATTTGCTTTACGTCGTCTGGTTTTTCTAATTCAAACGTTAAGGAAAGGATTTCTTTATCACCTACGCTGATGGTCTGTTCAAGATCATTGAACTCCATGTTTCGTACCAAAATGGTGTAATCTCCTTTCATCACTTTGGCGAATGAAAAGAAACCATCAAGGTTGGTCGTCGCACCAATCGGTTGGTCGGATTCCGAAGCACCTGCTTTAATCAATAATACTTTAGCGAATTCAACAGGTTCTCCGTTGTCTTTGTTAAAGACAAATCCACGAACTACGAAATCTTGGGCAACTGCAGTTGATACTGATATCAACGCGACGAAAAGGAGTAAAACAATATTCTTCAAAACTGCGCTTTATTTTTGTTTGGCATAGATACTAAGTTTTATTGGATTACCATAGAGGTTTGTGATGAAAAGTAAACTTCATTGATTAAAGGGACATTATTCCCCGACCTGTTGTTTTGCTTTTTCCCAATACACGTCCATTTCTTCTAGGTTCATATCGGATAATACTTTGTTTTCCAGGTTGATCATAATTTCCATGGCGGCAAAACGCTTCATGAATTTCTTATTCGTTCTTTCCAAGGCAGTTTCTGGGTTCACTCCTATAAAACGCGAATAATTAATCATCGAAAAAAGCACATCGCCAAATTCACTTTCAATGCGGTCGGTGTGCTGATCGACTTCTACTTTGAGTTCCTCAAGTTCCTCTTTTACTTTTTCCCAGACTTGCTCTTGATTGTCCCAGTCGAATCCTATTCCGCGTACTTTTTCTTGTATACGTGCCGCTTTTACGAGTGCGGGCAAAGATTGCGGAACACCTTCAAGCACTGATTTCTTCCCTTCTTTCAATTTCAGTTTCTCCCAATTGGCCTTCACGGTGGCTTCGTCCTCCGCGACTACGTCGCCATAAATATGTGGATGTCGATGTACTAATTTATCACAAATGGCCGTCAACACGTCGGTGATATCGAAGGCTTTTTGTTCACTGGCAATCTTACTGTAAAAAACCATGTGCAGCATCAAGTCTCCGATTTCACCTTTGAGCTCTTCCATGTCATTATCGAGAATGGCATCGGCTAGTTCATAGGTCTCTTCAATGGTTAGGTGACGCAGGGATTCCAATGTTTGCTTTTTATCCCAAGGGCATTTTTCGCGCAAATCGTCCATGATGTTTAACAGTCGTTCGAAAGCAACGAGTCGAGGGTCTTGATTTTCCATGGTCCAAAATTAATGCTTTCTTTTTTAAAGAAGCGTTAATAGGTTACATGTTGCAGGTTGTGAAAGGTTTTCAACTTGCAAACTGCAACGCGAAGCAAATCAACCTGAAATACTTACCTCATTTATTCTCATTTTTGTTTTACATTTGTTGTATGAAGAGGGCTCTGCTATTGCTACTAATCATGGGTGTTCATGCACTTGTTAGTTCTCAAACCAATTGGGAGAATGTAGGGATAGAAGTTCGTCCTAAAGTAGGATTTTTATTACCTCATCGTGCAGTAATGACGCATTTGCTGACCGGTCACTCGGTTGGAGGGGAATTGGGATTCGTGAAACAAACCAGTGGAAAAAAAGAATGGGAAGAAGCGTATCGTCTTCCTAGGTATGGCGCATCGCTCTATTTTGCAGATTACGGCAATCCGTTGGTTGTTGGTCAGTCTTATGGTGCGTTTGGATTCATCGAACTTCCGATGGTGAAGTATAATTCCTGGTCGCTCAATGGAAAGCTAACTGCTGGGGTTGGAGTGGTCACAAAGAAATTTGACTTAGTGGAGAATCCCAAAAACAATGCAATTGGTTCCCACACAAATGCGTTGGTCATTATCGGCGTGAATGTGAATAAGCAATTTAAGCAATCGACCGTTTCCTTGGGTATCGATATGACGCATTTGTCGAACGGCGCTACTGTACTGCCTAATCTCGGGTTAAATGTTCCTTATTTGTCACTTGGGTATTCGCGCTATTTTAATCCGTTGGTAGTCGAAGAAGGAGTTATTCGACCAGGTGTGCTGCAGTTTACGCGTCATGCGCTTTTAACGTCTGCCTTATTTTCAGTGAAGCAAATTTACCCAACAGGTGGTCGCACCTATTTTGTTGGTTCTGGTTCGGTAATTTATCACCATCAATTCCGCAGGAAAGTTGCCCTGGATTTGGCGGTTGATTTTATTTCGAATCAGTCGCATGCCGATGAAACACCAGAAGGTGTTACCCAATGGGATATTTTTCAGTTAGGTGTATACGGAGGTTACGTTCTTCCTGTCAACCAGTTTGATTATTTGTTGGGGATGGGATATTACATGAAGAATAGCATCAATCCGAATGGTCCCGTATACCACCGTTTTGGTTTTCGTTACCGTTTTCGAGAAAATGTGTTTTTTAACCTAAGTATTAAAGCGCACTGGGGGAAGGCTGATTATTTTGAATATGGAATTGTGTACCAATGGAGATAAAACAAGTGTTGATTATACTGCTCTTGATCACGGTTGTTTCATGTAAAAAGCCGGATGAACGTAGGTGTATGAAATCGACGGGTGAGGAAGCTATTCTGGATATATCGCTAATTTCTCCAATTGATAGTTTGTTTCTTAACGACAATTTCAATTATATGCTGGTTCCCGACACCGAAGAATTTATTCGCATCAGAGGGGGAGAGAACGTTATTCCTTTTGTTCAAGTGAATCAATCAACGGGGCGTATAGACATCGAAAATGGAAATAAATGTAATTTTTTGAGAAGCTTTAAAAAGGAAATTCGTTTGGAAATACATGTAAGTCAGCTGCGCTACTTGGAGTATACCGGAGGAGGAAGTATTACGGCAACCGACACGCTAAATACACCTGATTTTCGACTCAAGATAATTGATGGAGCAGGCCCTGTTGATTTGACTTTAATGGGAGGTTACGTAGAGGCCATAATTGCTCAGGGATATGGTGATTTTACCTTGCGTGGTACCACGATAGATGCCTTCTTTTTGTGTCAAACCAATAGTTTTTGCACTACCACTGACTTTGTAGTTACGAATAAGTTAACGGTACATTCAAATTCAGGAGCTGATATGTACGTCAATGCAGACGGCGCAGATTTTACTGCGCAAATCGGAAGGAGAGGAAACATTTACTATAAGGGAGTTCCAGGTCAGTTGACTACCGTTCTTTTGGGTGAAGGTCAGGTGTTACCGCAATAATTAGTATGTTCTCGTACTGAGCAACACCAGTGTGCAGGCGCGTTCTGTTTCGATTCCTTTTTCATGGAGCTGCTGCTCAAACGGATAGTTCTCTGTACCCGGATTAAACAATACCCGTTTCGGGTGGAGCTCAATGATTTTATCGTAGTATGGGAGTTGGTTCTTCGCGGAAAGGTAGAGAGTTATCGTATCAACATCATTCATTTCTTCAGTAAACGTAGTTTCGATTGGGACACCATCTACATTGCCTTTTCTCAACCCATGCGCAACAACAGGGTAACCGAACTGCTTCAACATTCGAATCGCTTTGTTCGAATAACGTTCTGTATTTTCACTAGAACCCAAAACTAGTGTTTTTTTCTTCATGTTATAAATTTTGTAAGAAATGCATCGTATCCACGCCATCAGCGTAATCTGTCAATTTGGGATGTTGGGCCTGTCCAAATGGGATATAGCCACGCCCAATCACAGCTTGAATATCTTCTTCATGTTTCGCTAAGAAGTCGGAAACTTCTTCAGGCGAATCATAACGATGATAGTAAAGTACCGCAATAGGAGAGAAGAGTTCGTTCGATTCTTTAGTTAGCAGGAATCCATTTTCTAGCAGTTTTTCTTGGTTCATCAAGTAAATTGCTTTGTAATAATCATAGTTATTTCCGTACTTATTGTGATTAATAATATTACTGTAACCTATGATTGCAGCAAAAAAACGATCAATATTAAAGTCTTTGGGGATAAATAATTGAGATACGTTACGGCATCCCATTCCAAAATAGCTAAAGATGTCTGTCCCTAATAATTCCAGTTCTTTGGGACGTTCAGATCCATCGATGATAGCTACTGAAGTTCTGTTTCTTCGGATGATATGAGGCTGATGTCCAAAGTATTTTTCAAAATAGCGTGCGGAATTATTACTTCCTGTGGCAATTACAGCTTCACTTTCGTTAAGTCGAGGAACAACTATAAATCGCTCTTTCATACGCGGATCTAGTTGCACAAGTCGCTCAAGAAATAGAGGAAGGAGTCGGCTGTCATCGCTCGAAAGTTTGATTAAGGCATGATGACCAGATACAAGTACGCACAAGAGGTCATGAAACCCAACAAGCGGGATGTTTCCAGCCATAATTACACCGACTCTTTTTGGGGATGAAGTGAAGGTATAGTGCGAAGCCCACTCATCTAAGTCTTTTACAGACAGCATTTCAGATAATGATTCCAGCGATTTATAGATGCTTTCTACGGTGAACCACCCATTGTGATTTTTTTCCCGTTGGATTACTTCACGGATATACACCAACTCTTCGTTAGTAGCCTCTTGATCGCAAAGACTTTTCATAAATGCGCCAAGTTTACTAAATGCTTGAATTATATCGTGTTGATTCATCTCTTGTTGACTTAAAAAAAATGTTCTGTGCGAACAAATCTTAGAATGATTGGTTTCTATTATATTTGCAAAGTTAAGGAACAATTTGAATTAAAATTTAGGAGAATGGCAATAATGATAACCGATGAATGCATCAATTGCGGAGCGTGTGAGCCGGAATGTCCAAACAACGCTATTTATGAAGGTGGAGCGGAGTGGACGTATGCAGACGGAACGTCACTCAAAGGGATTATCGATACGTTGGATGGTGAAGAGGTAGATGCTGAGCAGAAATTTGATCCGAAAGACATGGATGTCTATTATATTGTTACCGACAAGTGCACCGAGTGTGTTGGTTTTCATGATGAGCCTCAGTGTGCAGCGGTTTGTCCTGTTGATTGTTGCGTGGACGACCCAGACTACAGAGAGTCTGAAGATGAGTTATTGGCGAAAAAAGACTTTATGCATTTATAGTACATTACAAAACGACTAAAGGGGTAAACATGTTTACCCCTTTTTTTATGCATTATTTTAGTACCTGTAATTCTTGTACTTATTTTTTGATAAACTTAAGTGTGTGTATACCTTCTGAAGTCGAAACACGAAGGAAATAAACCCCAGGAGCTGCACCTACATCAATTGTTTTAATGGAAGGCTCAAAAACGGAGATCACTTTCCCACTCACATCTAGTAGTTCCAAAGAAGAGATCAACGCATGGTTTCCATTGAGGGAAATCATTTCGTTCGTTGGGTTTGGGTAAATTGAAAAGTCGTTCAATTCGTCTATTGAAACTCCCACTGTGCTGTAGTTGAAATCGTCTGATACTGCACTAACACACGTATCGTTTGTCGCTTGAACGGTATACACCCCATCCGCGAGCGGGGTGATTGTGCTTCCACTTTCGCCTGTGATTAAGAAACCATCTTGGAACCAGATATTTGTTCCGGCATAACTGGATTCTAAATCACCACTTCCATTGAGGGTGATGGTTGGTGTTGCAGGTGTAGATGCAATGATAAGATCCGTACCATTATCGGTACCTGTTTGCGCAACATCTGAAGAATTTACACGAACGCGATACCCCATTCCTGGCGTCGCACCAGCTGGTATAGTACCAGTTATAGAACCTGTCATATTTGTTGAGCTAGCCGCGCCAATAGCTGTTGCCGCTGCGAAACTTCCAGTTTCATCTGAAAGCTCTAATGTGAAGGTATTTCCAATGTTTAAGGTAACATCTGTAGCGGTATAATCTACTTCAATGTTATCGCCCACGCAGAAGACTTCTATCCCACTGGTTATTGAGGATGTGATTTCCGGTGTTGTAGACATTGCTATACCAGTAATGCTTATTTCATCGATTGAATGATAATGGTTGGGAGCAGGGTCTCCAGCAGCAAGTTGATCGAATTCAAACGCTATGCTCAATTCAGCTACATTGTCACCTGCAGCAATAACGAAACTTTCTTCTTGCCAGCCAGTAGGATTTCCAAGTAATTGATGTCCTGAGTCTGTCCAAGGACCTCCATTTACACGATACAAAATTTTCATTCCTCCAGATCCACCTGTTCGCCATAAGTTTAATGCAACATTTTCATATCCTGTGGTATTCACTTGTGAGGTCATTGCTGCGGTCATTGTTCCAGTTGTACCGCTCAAAAAGTAACTGGAACAGAATACGCCATCATCGCTAGCCAAAGGCGCCATCGGGTGTAAATAGTTTCCATTCGGATTACTTATTCCTGCTGGCTGAGCAGGTACGCTAGGGATGTTAATAAATCCAAAAAACACTGATCCTCCTTGATAACTATTGTTAATCGACCATGTGTTATCTGCTGTTGAAGACATAATAAATGTGCCATTCGTTTCGAAGTCATCCGAATATAGAATGGTCTGTGCAAAAGCACCAAACGCAAGAAATGCGCTTAACGAAAGTAATAGTTTTTTCATAGCAGTATTTTTTGGCAATTTAGTTTAAATCAACTAATTATCCAAGGGAAAAGAGGTACTCAATAGTAGTCCTGACTAATTTTTTTGAAGCCAATGAAATTTGTTGTGTGGAGGGAGTTTAATTTCTATCTCTTCTTCGGTATGTGGATGAGCAAATGAAAGTTTGAAAGCTTGTAAAAAAAGTCCTTTGTCCTTTGGGGTAGGAACACTGTCTGCATAAGTTTTATCCCCGAATAATGGGTGTCCGAGTCGTGCACAATGAATCCGTAGTTGATGGGTTCTCCCTGTAACCGGGCATAATTCTAAAAGGGTAGCCCAACCAAACCGTTTTGTATGGAAAGAATGGATGCAGTTATAGAGTGATTTCGCCATTTTTCCATTGATATCGCTAGTTAGGCTACCATGTCCAGAGAGCTGACCATGAGCTATGGCAAGATAGGATTTAAGTATCGCTCGTTGTTCAAGCATTTTGCCGAGTTCAATGCGCGAAGAGTAGGTTTTGGCGACAAGTATAAGTCCACTTGTCGGTCGATCGAGTCGGTGAATCGGAAGGGGACAAGGCAGGGCGTCTGCTTGAGCACTTTGCGTTAAATTATGGGGCAAAGCATTGAGCAAGGTTTTGTAGTAGTTCCCTGAAGTTGGAATTCCAGCTGGTTTAACGACAATCGCGAGGTATTCATCTTCATAACACACTTGAAGTAGCATTGGAAAGACTTTTTTAACGATAGTTTCTTCTTCCAACACGATGACTTCATCATTGGTGTGAACAAATTCAGCTCCACTGGCAATTTTTCCGTTGAGAAGAATGCGGTTTTTGCGCAACGCTTTTTTAGTACCTTTTCGTGAGGGGAGAGTTTCCGTATGCTGTGCTAAATAATCGTATAGTCGACAGTGGATTGGATGTAATTCAACACGAAGAGTTTCAACAATTTTCACACATACGAGATATTTCACAAAGATAGGTGTTCTTGCCATACTTCACCAGCTTTCTGTGAACTCCTTTTCGAGAAGAACAGTGTACGGGTATTGCGATAAAAGCGTCTGTAAATAGGAAGTGGTTTTGTACAATCCGTTATATTTGCAAGAAATAAATTTTAACTATGGGTTTACTTGAGAAGAAAGTCGTATTAATTACTGGAGCTTCCAGAGGTATTGGTAAAGCAATTGCAGAGAAATGTGTAGCTGAAGGTGCAAAAGTGGCGTTCACGTATATGTCATCAGATGAAAAGGCGAAACAATTAGCAGATGAACTTACTTCTTCGGGGGGAGTAGCAAAAGGATTCAAATCCAATGCAGCTGATTTTGATGCGGCGCAGAAATTGGTCGATGAGGTTGTCGCTGAATTTGGTACTGTTGATGTTTTGGTAAACAACGCCGGTATAACAAGAGATACATTGTTGATGCGCATGTCCGAGGAACAATGGGACGAGGTAATCAACACCAACCTGAAGTCTGCATTCAACTTAACGAAAGCTGTTCAACGTCCTATGTTGAAGGCGCGTTCGGGTTCAATCATTAATATGTCATCCGTTGTTGGGGTATCTGGAAATGCAGGTCAAGCAAATTATGCTGCATCTAAGGCTGGAATGATTGGCTTTACGAAGTCAGTTGCTCAAGAATTGGGCTCTAGAAATATTCGTTGTAATGCGATTGCTCCAGGTTTTATTGAAACAGAGATGACCGCAGCATTGGATGAAAAAGTAGTTCAGGATTGGAGAAATAGCATTCCTTTGAAAAGAGGTGGATCCCCAGAAGATGTTGCAAATGCAGTATTGTTCCTAGGATCTGATATGTCTGCATATGTGACTGGTCAAACCTTACATGTTTGCGGTGGTATGTTGATGTAATGGTGCGAGTTTGAAGTTCGATGTTTACATCAAATAAACTTCGAATAAATAGTTATTCGAGACATAAGTTTTTCGCCGAATAATAATTTCAAATTTGTTGCGTTTTAATGTAAATCAATTATACAAAACGCGTATGGTAAATCGTTACAAGACTCTTCCAACTGGGGTAAAGGAAGTAAAAATGAGCCCCTCGAAATCAGTGCTTGCGAATATTTTGAATTATTCAAAAAGTATTGAGTACCAACAAAAAAGAAATCGAGCGATACTCGTTCATTTGAATTAAAAAAAGCGACCTGACCAGGTCGCTTTTTTTGTTGGATTATTTTGTTTTAAGGAATTCGTTCAATTCATTTTTCGAATCACTAAATGTAAATACTGCATTGAGTTTATAAAAATTATCAATGTCGTAGGTTGAATCGTAAGCCCATTTGACAAAGTCAAGTTTGTCTTCTTCAAAAGTAAATACGCTGGAAATTTGTGAAACCTTATCTACGGTAAAACATTTTCCTTTCGACGCCTGTTGAACAACGTTCATGCGATCTTCTGAAAAGGATTCGTTTTCTGCCGCTTTGATCATTTCTTCAGCATTCACCAATCTACTATTATAACAACCAATCGCACCGTCATAACCTTTGATCCAATTATAATTTGTAGTGTTCGTTGTATTCGTTGTTGTCGGTTTTACTGTTCCGATATTACCATTGGGGTTCGTCATGCCACCTGTTTGAGTGGAAGACGATGAAGAACTAATAGTCGTGTTTGAAGAGGACATTCCATTGTTCGTTTCGGTAATGGTTACAGTGGAAGAAACTGTTCCTTCTGAAGTTTGATGTGTTGAAGTCGAAGAAGAGGTGTTGGAAGAACTCATTGATGTGGTCGCAACAGTTGCATTGAGGAATTTAGCCAGCTCAGTTTTCTTACTAGGGCTTTGCAGGGATTCAATCACTTCACCATAATTTTCTGTATCGAAGGTATAGCGATATCCTTGTTTTGCAATCGTCATCGCGTCAACCGTAGAATAATTCAACTGAATAATCCCGGCCACTTGACTTGACAACATACAGTTTTTTTGAAAAGTGGCGAGGATTAGTTTTTCTCTATTGAACATATTTTCAGCTTCAATCTTGTATTTAAAATCCATGAAATCACGCGCAGTCATGCTAGGAGCTGAGCACATGCTTCCGTTGGTCATAAATCCAGAATAGACCGTTGTGGTTTGTTCTTGTTGCGCTATTGTTGGGTCATCTGCTGTCATCATGTCCGACTCATCAATCTGAACATTCATGTTGATTCCGGTTTCACTGATTCCTACGTTGATTTGAGTTCCTTGCGCATTCGTTTCGATCCCGGTGGATGAAATCGAAGTAGTGGTTCCCGATCCATTTACCGTGTTGCCAGTAACCACTTCTTTTCCTGTAACCGCTTGTTGTTGATCAACTTGTACCGTCGATGTAGTGACAGGTTTAGGCATGTTGCTCTCATGGTAGGTGACATTCGTTTGATTGGTTGTCGATGGTGTACTATTGAGTGCTACTTCACCCGCATAACGAATTCGCCACTTTCCTTTCTTTTGCATGACCTCTGCGGAGAGTTCTTTCCCCATCTCTAAAAAGCTGATAGACTTTTCCAAATCTGGCGTTTTTCCATCCGCAAAGATGATTTTCATTCGGTAAAATTCACCCGGAAGTCCTGTGATTTTCACATTCGTTTTGGGTTCATCATTTTGGCGGATTCCATTTAAAATAACATGGAATGGCTGAGGCTCTAACGTGAAAACAATTAAGTTGTTGGTTTGAGAGAAAACTTGTCCTACCAAAAGGAAGGCAAGGGTAAATAGTGCATAGATTTTTTTCATAATTTATTAGTTTTTAGCGCATTCTTCCAAAGCGCGTACCAATATTACACGATTTTTTTTAATTAACATAAAATTGAGTGTTCTAGAAGTTGGCGAGGTACTTTTTTAAGGATGCCAAATTATGACTAGTTTTAGGGTATGAAATTTTTAATACTCACACTCTTTTGGTGTTCGCTGTTCATTGTTTACGGACAATCCCCACAAAACGTATCGGTTGAAACAGGTCCGAGTCAAAGTCTTTGGTCATCGAAGACGGGAATTGCCATTTTATTAGCGTTTGTTATTTTGTTGATTGTTGGCCGCTCTTGGTCCAAACGGATTCACAAGAAAAGGGATGAGGTTTCTATGAAAGATAAGTGATTAAGCTTTTCGATTCGAGAGAAAAAAGTACCATTCGAGTCCTCCCCAAATCAAGAGAAAGATAAGTTGGATGAGCTGTGGAGACAAGTTAAACAAACGCACCCCGGCGAAATACATCATAGTGTACAAGATCACTGGGTAAATAATTCGAACGATAAATTTCACACCACTGTTAAGATTGTTTAACTTCGTTTTTAACTTATTCATAAATGAGAAATTTTAAGAAAGCACCTGCGGTGGTGATTTGTTTGTTCGCCTTTTTGGCTTCATTAGTTCTAATCACTAAAATTAGAGAGAACACGCAACATTTCAAGGCTGAAAAGAACAATATTATTGCATTATTGAATTTCAACGAACGATTACTCGATGTGGAAGAGGCTATTCCGCTATACGGTGATTGGGTTTGGGAGAATAAGTATGCCGAATATCAGCATGATTTAAAAATGGCGGATCATTATTACGAAGTGGCATTGAATTGGGTTGCAGTTTTGGTCCTTTTGACTGGACTTGTTTTAGCACTGTTGTTGTGGTACTATTGGAAATCGAATCGATGGTTCGGAGTTTCGATGGGACTTCTTACGATTTCTTTGATATTATTGGTTACTGGTATTTTTACTCCCTTATTGGAATTGGAAGCTTACAAGGAAAATTTGGAAATTAAAGTAGAGGTTGATGCAGCTGCCTTGTTAGCGGATATTCAACAGGCGGTGGCGAAGATTCCGTTTGTAGGATCAACATCTGCTGACTATTTGCAAGATCTATTACCCGAATTTGAAGGAGAGCAATACAAATGGCACAAAGTTTACCCGGACAAAATGTACTTTTTTTACGAGAATAAGGGATTATTCGATGTGTTGAGAGTGCTTTGGGGAACAGGTAATTATCCCATAGCATTAATTGTAGGTGTTTTTTCTTTTTTGGTTCCTTTTATAAAATTGATGGCATCCTTCATGTTTTTGTTTTCTCCGGTGAAGCGGATGAATAGGCTGAGGAATAGCATAAGCTTCCTTACAAAATTTAGCATGATTGATGTGATGGTTGTTTCTATTTTTTTAACCTACTTCACTTTTGATGAGTTAAGCACCGGGGTTGACACCAACAGTGGATTACTCATGGGGGTGTATTTCATTGCTGGATATGTTTTACTTGCAATGATTGCAGGGGTTACAGTAGACAAGTATCAAGATACCGTCTTGAAAGCATTTAAAACGAGTAAGTTATAACTAATCTAATGCGTAATAGGTGACTTTTTCTCTATTCGTTGAAGAGGTGACTAATTCTCTATTCTCTATTTTATCAATCGAAAGTTCTTCAGTTTTGATGGTATCATTCTCGATGTGATTCAGAACAAGTTTGTTGTCAAGAATCTCCCATTGACCCGTCGATTTTTTAGCGATTCGCGGAACTCCAGAATTAATCATTTCTTGATTGATAATCGAATCATAAATCATAAAATGACCATTACGCTCAAGTTTGATGATGCGCTCAGAATTTTCGTCTCCAAATTCTATGCGCTTTGTCCCTTCATTGTTCACACGTTCTTTATATACCCATCGATTCGCTAGTAATTCCTCAAGTGTAGGCTTTACTTGATCCTCTTTTTGTATGGTCTCTCCTTCATCGCTTTGCGTATCTTCAGAGGAGCAACCAATGAATAAGAAAGCGGTTAAAAAGAAGATGTAATAATTTTTCATGTGTACTATGTTTGACTAACAAAGTTACAATATAGAATTCAATTTTCGCAAGTATGTGAATAAAAATATAGCTTTATTATCAATTTGTAGGGACTGACGATGGATTTGAAATCTGCTAATTACGGATGGCCACTATTCGCCTTCGAATAACACCTTTAGAGATGATTTCTAATGTATACAAACCTGCTTCAAGGTGCTCAACGGAAATGGGTGAGTTTGTCGAAGAATTTATGACTGCTCCCTTACTATCAATAATTCTAACTGAATCAAAGGATAGTTCATTACTACTAATGTGAATGAAATCTGATGAAGGGTTTGGATATATGGAGAATTCTTTGTCCAAGCTATTTATTCCACTCGCACAATTCGGTTGCGCTGAAGCATTTTCTGAAAGGACTCCTTCATTTATGTTCCAATTTTCCCATACGCCCCCAGTTCCTGAATTCCAGTTTGTTAAGTCGAACGTAGTTAACCCGTTAGCAGTAGCATTTGCCTTAAATACGAATAATGCCTCATTGTTGGTGTTCCATGTAAGCGGTATATTCGGTTGTATAACTTCTGGTTGATCGCCAAAACAATTCATTCGAATAAAATAAGCCGCGTCAGGATAGGTTGGATAACCACCATAAACGGTTGCAAGTCCATTTTCATCAATACAAATGGCAACATACTCGTTAGCAGCAATACCGCAAAACGAATCGCCGCCATTATCAGTTGTTAAACGCGCTAGGAAAGTCGCATGTCGCCCCTTACGATCAGGGTTGTTATAATGAGTGTCAGTAATCGTATTGGATAAAAATGGCATTGCTAAGAAATTGGATGATAATGTGACACCACTATTGTAAGGATTTGCCAACGCAGCGGAACTAGTAACGGAATTCACTTCTGCATTAAAATAATACTGTCCTAAAATGGCCATACCAGCACTTGTTCCTCCAATAGGTGCTTTTTTAATAGTGACATGGTTGTTAAGAATGTTCATTACAGGGGAATTCTTCCAGTATGTTTCATATAAATATTGGTCTCCACCTGCGATCCAAATCGCTTCTGCTTGTTCTAACCTTCGCAACACAAAAGGATCTGTTGCCGCCGCTGGGGAATTAAAAACAATGGTTTCAACAGATTGAAGGGACACACCAAGATCATTGAAAAAATAAGTGTTGTACCCGTCACTTCCACTTGCACGAATCACAACCACATTCCCGCCCCCCGATCTTGATAAAAACCACACCGCACCATTATCATCTTCAGTAGCACCTCCCATTAAGCAGATTCCTTGCTCCGTTGCTGTAGTTACATCTGAAGTGTCACCAATCGAGAAGTAAGAATAATTTTGAGCCAGAGCACTAGAGACAAAAGCGCTCAATAAAATGAGAAGGGATAATTTTAAAGTAGTCATTTTTCCCAAATGTAGATCGATTAAACCTTTTTTCCAACAAAATGCACAATCAAATACAAGACGGTTATTCCTAATGGAATTGTAATGAGTGACCTTACCCCTAAGGCACCAGGGATGACCCCAAATAGTAATGCTACTAGCCCCACGGTTAATGCGTAAGGCATTTGGGTGCGGACATGGCTAATATGGTCGCATGACGTGGCTAAACTGCTTAGTATTGTAGTATCTGATATGGGCGAACAATGATCTCCAAGGACTGAACCCGCCAGAACAGAGGCAATAGTATTATAAAGTAGCTCCATAATTTGAACCTGATCGATATCTCCAGCCACTGAGTAAATGAGCGGAATTACCAGTGGGTACATGAGTGCCATTGTACTCCATGAGGAACCTGTAGAGAAGGCAATAAATGCAGATAATACGAAGGTTATTCCAGGAATAATCCAAGCATTGCTAAAGTCTTTGTCGAAAAAGCTTTTTAAGTACTCGGCAGTGTGCAGGTCCTCTGTGACTCCTGCTAATGACCAAGCGAGGACGAGAATCAGTACCGCTGGAATCATTGTTTTTACACCAAAAACCACGGTTTCCATTGATTTTTCAAGCTTCATTATCCGTTGACTTATCGTCAGAAACAACGCAACGGTCAAACCAGATAATGATGCCCAGAGAAGTGCTGTATACGAATTCGCATTTCCAATGATTGTCCCTAGTTTTCTAAAAAAGCTATCTGGGGTTTCTGGCAATAAGTGCATGCTGTTCCAAGTACCGTTTTCGACAGTGACGCCAAGTTCCAACAATTGATCATACGTAGTTTGTAAGCCGGTATAAATTAATCCAATGAAAGTTCCCAATACAATGAATAATATGGGAATGATTGCATTAAAGGAACGGATTTTAGCGCCTGGTACAGGATTGAATTCGTCGACGTCGACAGAACTCTTTAATGACGCTTCTACACCCTCTTCCAGTGCCTTTTTCTCCGCGTGATACATTGATCCAAAGTCTCTTCCTTTATAAAGCAGGAAGAACATGAAAAACAAGGTGAATATCGGGTAGAAAGAATAGGCGAGTGAGTTTACAAAGATGGAATAGGCACTTTCGTTGATTGTTCCGCCCATGGCTTGAATTTTCTCTACTCCACCTGAAATGTATGTTAACTCAGCACCAATCCATGTTGTAATGAAAGCCACTGCTGCTATAGGTGCTGCAGTCGAGTCAACAATGTAGGCCAGTTTTTCACGGCTAATTCGCAGTTTATCGGTTACTGAGCGCATAGTGTTTCCTACCACTAACGTGTTCGCGTAATCGTCAAAGAAGATGGCAATCCCTAAGAAATAGGTCGTGAGCATTCCTGATTTTCGTGTTTTTGCGAAACGTACCAGTTTGTTCACTACGCCTTGCATTCCACCATTCTTTGAAATGACAGCAACTACCGATCCGATAAGTACTGAAAACAAAATGACTGATAAGTGGTCTGGATTAACAAGTGCGTCTAAGATGTATTGGTCAAGTACGGTTAGAAATGCACCGAAAATCCCCATCACTCCATCGCTGTAAAAGCCCAGGGTTCCTGCTCCGATGAAGATACCAATGAAAAGTGCCGAAATCACTTCTTTGAAAAGAAGCGCTAATAAAATGGCAATAAGTGGTGGTAAAATACTTAACCAGCCAGGTATGACTAGTGGCTCATTCATAAGAATACCTTCTTCCGCATGGATATTGGCATTTGTTAGCTGTATTTTGCCTGTATACGTTGTCCCTTCTAGATGCTTTAAGGGGAACTCTTTTTGATTAATGACGATGACCGACAGCTGGTCTTCTGATTCGACCTCAAAATCTGTTTCAACACCCGACAGAACAACTGATGGGAAGTGAATAGCTGTTTGGCCATAAACGAGTTGAGTCACTAAAAAAACAATTCCGAAGAGTAATATTTTATGCACGTACTGGTTTCTATTTTAGCCCGAAGATAATTAAAATGAACAATACTGGAATATTTCCTTCTGGTAAAGCGTTGAAAATATTAAATTTGCAGTAAATTCAATCATTATGGCTCAAGTAGGAATTATTATGGGAAGCAAGTCCGATCTTCCAATCATGCAAGAAGCAGCGGATATTTTGAAAGAGTTAGGAGTTGATTTTGAGATGGACATAGTATCTGCACATCGCACTCCAGAGAAAATGTTGGAGTATGCTAAAAATGCACACAAGCGAGGTGTTAAAGTAATCATTGCTGGAGCTGGCGGAGCAGCTCACCTTCCTGGAATGACAGCCTCATTGACTCCGTTGCCGGTAATAGGAGTGCCCGTGAAATCAAGAAATTCAATTGATGGATGGGATTCAATATTATCGATATTACAGATGCCAGGTGGAATTCCCGTAGCAACCGTTGCTTTGGATGGTGGAAAAAATGCTGGAATTTTAGCAGCTAAAATTCTAGGAGCCCAGCAACCGGAACTTTTGAATCGACTTCTTGAGTATATGGAGGAATTAAAAGAAAAAGTGTTGGCTTCTGCGAAAGACTTATAGAATTGTCCTTTACCGCTTTGTTTTTTGTCGTTGACCTCTTGAGGTTGTAAATTGTTGACCATGAAGTTTTCTCTTGTTTTTGTGCTGTTTTTTTCCATATGTTCATTTGCTCAAACGGATACGTTGACAATAGTATCCTACAATTTATTGAATTTTCCAGATGGTCGAAATGATTGTGGCGCGAACATCACAGTAGATAATCGTGCAGATACGTTGCGAAAAATAATGGGATATCTAAAGCCAGATATTTTTGTAGCGTGTGAAATCCAAAATAGTGCTGGTGCAGATAGCGTTCTTACACGCTCGTTAAATGTTTATGGCAATGCGAACTATGCCATGGCGGAGTTCACTGCGAGCTCCTCCTTGAATAATAGTATGTATTACAATACAGATAAACTTACGCTGAAAGATCATTTCTTGGTATCAACTTCGCCTAGAGTGATTGATCATTATGTACTCTATGTGAATGACCCAAACCTTTCTGTTTTTTTTGATACTACTTTTGTAGAAGTGTACATGTGTCACCTCAAAGCAGGAAGCGGAGGAACAAATGAAGCACTGAGAGCCGAGCAAACAGAACTCCTGATGGATTATATCGCAGCGCGGCCGTTGGATCGTAATCACTTTGTTTGTGGGGACTTAAATGTGTACTCTTCGAATGAACCAGGGTATGTCAATCTAGTTTCGGGTCCATTTGGATTAGTTGACCCTATCAATGCTCCAGGGAGCTGGAACAATAACAGTAGCTTTTCTGCCATTCATACGCAGTCCACTCGAAACAATCAAAACTTAGATTGCGGTTCCCAAGGTGGTTTAGACGATCGATTTGATCAAATTCTTGTTTCAGAGAATGTACTTCTTGGATCGGATAGTCTGCGCTATTTAGTGAATTCATACGACGCCGTAGGGAATGATGGCAATCATTTTAATTCTAATCTCCTTGCTTCTCCAGTGAACACTCAATATCCAGATTCTGTTGTACGTGCCCTTTATTTTATGTCCGATCATCTGCCGGTTGCGTTGAAAGCGGTGGTTACCTTTCCTACAAGCAATGGTTTGGCATTGAATCCATCTGTGCAAAGTGTATCGTGTTTCGGAGGTAGCGATGGTGAAGCTACCATTACTCCGAATGCGGGACAACCCCCATATACTTATTTGTGGGATGTGGCGGCCGGTAATCAAACTACTGCCACCGCATCAAATTTAACCAGTGGAATTTATTGCGTTCAAGTAACGGATAACCTAGGAGAAGAGGATAATTATTGTGTCTATGTCTCACAAGCAGATGACTTATCCTATTCTATATTTCCGCAACCTGACAATGGTGACTGTTCTGGTTCAGCAGCACTTGTTTTAGGTGGAGGTGTTCCTCCCTTTGAGGTCACTTGGAATGACCCGATGAATCAAACAGGACCATTTGCAGAGGGTTTGTGCGGAGGACTTTATGAAGTAACGGTGGTCGACGCGAATGGTTGTACGCACTCCATAATCGTAGAAATTAGTGGTGGCACTAATTCTCTTAATGCGCCATCGCTTTCTGATATTTCATTGTTCCCGAATCCAGCAGAACAGTTGATTTCCTTGACTGGAATTCCGAAAGGCTGGAAGACCATTACCTGTATTAATCCAATGGGGAAAATGGTGGAATTACCGATTGAACAACATAACGAAGGAGTGCTCACGTTGAACGTGGCAATGTTGAAAAAAGGGGTCTATTATCTTCAGATAAAATGGTTGGATAGGCACGAAGTATTGCGTTTCGTACGCAATTAATCATTCACTTCTCGGTAATCCAAGAGGGTGACATGTCCGTGTTTCAGGAATTCAATCCCATTGCCATCTCTCAAACTTAATCGATAAATATAAACACCTTCGCGCGCATAGCGATTTGTTTTTTCAATTCTACCATCCCATCCCATATCCGGCTCATTCGTTTCGAATATAATTCTTCCGTATCGGTCATAAATTTCGAATTGATATTCGTCTATTCGATGAAGATTAGTAATCGGAGTGAATACCGGGTTTTTTCCGCCAAGGGTAAATGCATTAGGAATGAATACAAGTGGCGGAATCACTGGACAAACTACATTACTTTGTGAGACCTCTAGATATCCGTAGACATTTGGTCCTTCTACAGCTTCAATCACATAGCAAACTTTACCCGAATAATTTTCCATATCATTATAGACGGTGTCTACCCAAGAACGAACTTGAGGGGTGGTTATTCCGATTGGAGTTGGGTCAAATACCCCGTCAAATCCGCGGTAAATTTTGTATTCGCGCACTCCACCTGGGAAATCTTCATAGGGTGTCCATTGCAATAAGTGAATCATTTCGGTTTCATTTGTATTAACCGTCAAGTACATCGTTTGACCAATGTTTGAAATGTTCACGATTTGATTACAAGTATCCAAGCTGAGTGTTCGGTAGGTATACGGTTTTCTGTCTACCTCCACTTCCGTATCGATAAAGGTGATTTCCGGAGCATCCGCAAGTTGCTCGTCAATTTCAATGAATGAAGATAATGTATTGTCGTATTTTTCTAATCTTATTCGATTGACACCACCGTCTTGCGAAAAACGATGACGAATTGTAACCTCTGAACCAGTTACCGTAGCTGCGCTAACGTAGCTATATGTAGGTCCTCCTGCTGTCAGAAACGAGATCGGTACACTATTGGAAAAAGAAAAACGATTCGGGTCTTGGAGGTCTATATACTGAACTGCAAATACATAGTTTTCACCAAGATTAATATCGAGAGAAAATGCGTTCGTAGAACTTGTTCCGAACAGTTGCCAAGAACCGTTATTCAATCTGCCCCAAATCAGCGCTTCAGGAGAATTTTCAAATCCTACGTAGCTCGACCAGCTCAAATTAATCCGTCGCGTGCAGATGTCAAGCGCTCCCGTTAGAAAAGCGGTGGTATGAACTTCTCCCTTGGCAGAAGTTTGATACGTTGGAGGGATAACATCTGTGAAACAGGAGTCAAATGCAGCAACGGAATGTGTGAGTGCGCCATTGGAGGTGT
>JALQTG010000228.1 GCA_023264075.1 Crocinitomicaceae bacterium | reverse complement strand
ATGGACATCGTGGCGCAGATGGCGCGCGGTGACGTCAGCCAACGGCAAGTTGCCTTTATCGAAGGCTGGACAACGGATCGACCACTGTTTTGGTCGGTTGATCGTACCACGTCACCGAAAGGTCTAACCGATGAAACGGCGCCATGCGTGATGCATTCCGTGGTCCATATTGAAATTGAACGTCTCCATTATTTATGAACCAACTGGTAGGAAGCGTCATGGTATTACCCGTGGCGTATACGAAAGAAGCACCAAAGGTCCAACTGTCATTCAATTTGTAATTTCCAACCAACGTTAAATCGTGGCGACGGTCATATTTTGCAGGAAACCAGGCACCATCAAATATTTCATCGAATTGGCGCTCCGTTTTCGACCATGTATAACCAATCCACCCGGTGAAGTCGCCCAGCGCCTTCTTCAAGAAAAACTCAGCCCCATAGCTATACCCTCTTCCAAAAGTCAACAAGTTATCCGTATTGTCTTGTACATTATCTTGCGGAAGGGCTCCCTCTTTGAATTCTATCAAATTATTCATGGTTTTGTAATATACTTCTACCGAACTCTCGAGCATATTGTCGAAGAAATTACGGAAATACCCAGCTGTTGCTTGCCATCCGAGTTGGGGTTTCGCCAATTCTGTTGACGGAAACCAAATGTCTGTGGGCAAGGAAACCGCACTTAAATTGGCGAGATGAATGTATTGTGCGTTGTAATTCCATCCTGCCTTAAAGGAACTTACTTTATTAATTAAATACCGCGTAGAAAAACGAGGTTCCCAGTTGCCATAAAACTGAATCAATTCTCCCGGAGCGTATTCCACCACACTGTCTTGATTTCCCAATGTAGACGGAATAAATCGTTTAAAAGATCCTACATGGTGATACATGCTGTAACGAATCCCGGCATTCATCGACCAATTCTCTGTAATCTCTAGTTCACTGGACGCATATACCGCAGACTCATGGCTGAATAAGCGCTGCGCCTCGCCCACATCAAATGCAACGTCCTCTTGCGTGGCGCTCACCGAAAACGGCGTAAAAATATGGTAGATGTAATCCGCTCCAAACTTCAACTTCACCCTTGGGTTCACAAAGTAGGAAAAATCGACCGACGCACCGTAATCACGAATTCCGCTATTCAATCCAAATTCGAACTCATCTTGTTGGGAGATGAACTGAAATTGATAATCCGTTAACGATACGCGCGCATTCATAAACAATTTATCGTTAAACAAGTGATTCCAACGCATGGAGGCGATTCCATTTCCCCAGGGCATACGTACATTGAAATCATCCGCTGGTGTCGCGAACGTAAAAGCGTCTTTTCCATAGTACCCACTGATATAGAGACGATCTTTTTCCGAAATCTTATAATTCACCTTGGCATTTAGGTCGTAGAAAAAATAACCGGAGCCACTAAAGGCGCCATCTTCGGGGATGAATGGTTTCGTTATGACGTCGATGTACGTTCTTCTTCCTGAAACAATAAACGACGCTTTATCCTTCACGATAGGGCCTTGCAGCGTAAGGCGTGAGGAAATCAGTCCTATTCCACCTGTTACACCATATTCTTTGCTATTACCGTCGTTCATTGAGATGTCTAACACAGAGGACAATCGACCGCCATATTCCGCAGGAATACCACCTTTCGTCAGTTCCACACTTTTAATGGCGTCTACATTAAATACGGAGAAGAAACCGAACAAGTGAGACGCATTGTAAACATGCACACCGTCTAGCAATACCAAGTTTTGATCAGGGCCACCTCCCCTTACGTAAAATCCTTGGGTACCTTCGGCGGCAGAAGAAATTCCCGGCATCAATTGAAGCGTTTTAATCACGTCTACCTCTCCCAAGAAAGCTGGTAGCGTTTTGAGTTGTTCGATGTCCAGCTTTACCGTACTAATTTGATTGTCTTTAATATTGACATCGCGACCCTCTCCCACTACCTCTACCTCGCCAATTTCTTGAACCTTTTCGTTGAGCGCTAAAGCGATATTTAATTTGATATTTTGATCCAGCACCACTTCTTTCGATTGGCTATTGTATCCACTGTATCGAAAGTCGATGGTATAAGTACCAGCAGGAAGCGAAATGGAGTAATACCCAAATTCATTGGTATATGCGCCACTGTTCAATGAAGGAACAACAATCTTTGCGTCAATTAACTCCTCACCTGTCGCTTTGTCTGAAATATAGCCACTCAGCGTAAACTTTTGCTGCGCTCCTGCCAACTGCGCGCAGCTGAAGAATAACAGTACAAAAAGTAATCGTCCAAATTTCATGGTTCTCACAATATAGATAGGTCGTTTCGTAGATAACCGATTAGTAGCGTAACACTTTGCGATCGTTCTTGTTCTGCGTAACGCATCGTTTATAAATCGATTTTATTAAGATTCCAAAATCATCTGGCGCATTTTCTCGTACAACACGATGGAAGCTGCCACTCCGACATTGTACGAACCCAACGTTCCCAACAAAGGAATTTTCGCTTTTTGATGCGCTAATTTCAATAATGAATCGGAGATTCCGTCTTCTTCAGACCCCATGATCAACGCAGTCGGTCCTGTTAACGTCACATCAAAAACAAATGCATCCGTCTTTTCAGTACACGCCACAATGCGGAGACCTGAATTCTTTAGAAACTCCACCGATTCATTCAAGTCGCGTACCTTACACACCGGAATTTTATTCAACGCTCCTGCAGAAGTTTTGATGGCATCGCTGGTAATCATTGCAGACTCTTTCGCAGGAATAACAATCGCATGCACTCCGGAGCATTCAGCAGTTCGCGCAATTCCCCCAAAGTTCCGAACATCGGTAATCCGATCGAGGATAAGAATATTCGGTTCATCGCCCACTTCTTGAATTTGATTCAAAATATCTTCCAAGTTGAAATATTCCACTGGAGAGGTGAAAGCGATAACTCCTTGATGATTTTTGTTGGTTAACCGATTCAACTTTTCCACCGGCACAAATTGCAACGTATATTTCTTGTCGGCGAGCACATCCTTCAACTCATAGAACAACTCCTTGTCCATTCCTTTTTGGATCATGATTTTATTGATCTCTCGATTCGAGCGAACAGCTTCAATTACTGCTCGAACACCGAAAATAATGTCTGGAATCTCTCCGTTGCGCGGTCTGTGCATGGCCTTTGTATTTTTTTGACAAAATTAACAAGATAAATCCGAGTTTACCTAAAATAGCGTCACCGAATTCATTACAGACCAAAATAAAATAAGGCATGCGCTCACCCTTTTATAGAAAAAGCGAACGCATGCCTCTTAGTAACTTGCTTCTTATGGTTCCTATCAATTCTTGACCAGGATAATCTTTCCGCTGATCCATTGCTTTCCAACTGGATAACGAATCAAATAAATACCGGTTGAATAGGTGGATAAATCGACTTGAACGGTTCTGTCTTTTTTCAAGTCTTCCAATCGTATTAACAACTTACCATTCATGTCGGTAAT
>JALQTG010000125.1 GCA_023264075.1 Crocinitomicaceae bacterium | reverse complement strand
CATAGGGTTTCGCCAAGTCATTTTCAAGCGCAGCTATCCCTGACCACCCAAAAATAGTAAAAAAAGCGATTAAGTTCTTTATCGTAAAGAAGCTAAAACCGCCGTCCGCATCCATGTCCATGTCGCCATTAAAATCTCCATCCACGTCCATATCACCTCCACCAGTGATAAAGGTGACGAGCATCATAACGACGAAAAGACCAGAACCAATAAGCGCAATGATCCAAAAGATTTTATCGAACCATTCTAAGCCAGTTAACCATTCCATAACGTTTATTTTATGTGAATATACTCAAAAAAGCGATGTACTTTAGTGAATGTTGATAAAATTGGTGTTCAATCTCCTGGATTGCTTTTTGTTGGTTGCGAGGTTGCGAGGTTGTGAGGTTTCAAGTTTCAGGTTCCAGATAACTTGAAACCTGAAACACTTTTAGCGCTCTAGGCATTTATTTAATAAAAAAAAGCCTTCAGGAAACTGAAGGCTTTTTACATATAATACTATTTTATTAAACCAAACCTTGGTCAATCATTGCATCTGCGACCTTCACGAAACCTGCAATATTCGCACCTTTCACGTAGTCCACTTTACCTTGATCGTCACGTCCGAACTTAACACATTGATCATGAATGCTTTTCATGATTTCCTGTAAGCGCTGATCAACATCCTCTCTCGACCAACTAAGTCGAAGTGAATTCTGAGACATTTCTAATCCTGATGTTGCAACACCCCCAGCGTTAGAAGCTTTCCCTGGTGCAAAAAGAACTCCAGTACTATGGAAGTGAGCGATAGCCTCTGGTGTTGAAGGCATATTCGCACCTTCACCAACAACCTTAATTCCTTTATCCGTTAATTTCTTCGCATCATCTCCATTTAACTCATTTTGAGTAGCACATGGAATGGCAACATCAACATTTACAGGAAGATTCCAAACGCGCTCACCTGGGAAGAACTGCATTTCAGGATATGCATCAGACATCTCCTTAATACGACCACGACGAACATTTTTAAGGTCTTTTAAGAAATCTAAATGCTCTGAATGTATTCCATCAGGTGCAAACACATAACCAGAAGAGTCTGAACAAGTTAATACTTTACCTCCTAATTGAAGCACTTTTTCAATAGCGAACTGAGCAACGTTTCCAGAACCAGAAATCGCTACAGATTTCCCTCGTAATTCATCTCCCGTTCTTTCCAACATATTTTGAATGAAATATACAGCTCCATATCCAGTTGCTTCAGGACGGATAAGAGACCCTCCCCAATTGATTCCTTTACCGGTTAATACACCAGTAAATTCATTGCGTATTCTTTTATATTGACCGAACATGTATCCGATTTCACGTCCACCAACACCGATATCTCCTGCAGGAACATCAGTATCAGCTCCAATGTGACGAGATAATTCAGTCATGAATGATTGGCAGAAGCGCATTACTTCATTGTCTGACTTCCCTTTAGGGTCAAAATCAGAACCACCTTTACCTCCACCCATAGGCAAAGTAGTAAGTGAGTTTTTGAAGATTTGCTCGAATCCTAAAAATTTGAGAATCGATAAGTTAACTGAAGGATGAAAACGAAGTCCTCCTTTATACGGCCCTATTGCTGAGTTAAATTCAACACGGTATCCTCTGTTAATTTGTGGCTTACCATTGTCATCTATCCAAGGCACTCGGAAAATGATGGTTCTTTCAGGCTCAATAATGCGCTCTAAAATCTTGTGCTCTTCATACTTTGGGTGATCAGCAATAAAAGGAATTACTGTTTCCGCAACTTCTTCTACAGCTTGAAGGAACTCTACTTCATGCTCACCTTTTGCCTTCACCATTTCCATGAAAGCATCAATTCGATCTTGATGTTTATTTGACATTTTATAAGGGTTTAATATCTAAAGCAAATGTAATATAAATTTTATAGGAGGCTTTTTTTTCTCCAACAAACTGCACTATCATTCTAAACAAAATTTGGATTCCTACGGAGCGACAGCAAGCAGTCTTACTTCTCAGTACTTTTGCACTGCTCCTCTGGCTTAGCGCCACAAAGTCCACAAGTAGCTCCTTCTTCCTGAAGTAAGGGGTTATTACTTGCACATGTACCTGCGAATTCACCGCCTTTTTTAGCCCATATTTTAATTGCGATTCCTGCGAATCCTAAACCAAGCAAAATAACAGCTATAATAAATACATCCATATCAATTATTTTTTTCAAAATTAAACATTTTTCCGATTTGTAAAGTGCATCTAGCGCTCTTTATGCGTTTAAACTTGGCTAGCCCCTCCCCTTTTTTAGCCGTTCTAATTTCTCCTGTCGCGATTCTGTAATCACTTTCTTCGGACTGTACCGTGATGGTTTTGGTTCGGTATGCTCTTCGGTTAACCGTTCTGCTTTCGGTTTAGCCGTCGGTTGAGTTTGTTCCTCTGTTTTGGAGGGTCTTTTGGCAACCTTGCTTGAAGGACTATCAGGAGTTGCATACTTCGACTTACCGATCACAGGTTTTCCTGTATACTTTTTAGGTATTATTTCTTCGTTTTGATCGTCAATCTTTTCTACCTCGTCATTACGCGAGGAATCTTCACGGGCGGATGAAAATCGCTCTGCATTCGGCTTGCCGTATTTGATTGCTTTTTGTGGTACAGGAATAATTACATTTTTTTCCTTTCTTGGCGCCTTAACTTCTACCTTTTTCAGTGGCTCCTCGTCCAGTTCATCTGCGCTTCCTACGCGCTTGGAGCCTTCGTAAACGGCGAATTTCCGATAAGAACATTCGAGGCTACCATTGAATAGTTTTATTTTACGATCTGGACGTAACCCTAGAAATTTTAAGGCTTCCGTATTGGATGAAATAACCCAGCAATCAAAACCTACTAACTTATTTTTAAATACATCCCCCATTTGGGTGTATAATTCTTGAATTTCATCACCAATACGCTCACCGTAAGGAGGGTTGCAGATAAGTGTTCCCTTTTCAGCAGAGACCTCAATTTCGTTCATTTCTTGAATTTCAAAACGCACCATATTACCAACCGGCGCAGAACGTGCATTTCTGCGTGCCTTAACTAAAACTTCAGAATCGGAATCATAACCAACAATATCAAATTCTAATTTAATTGGACGATTATTGGCACTATCTCTCACTTCTTCCCATACTTCTGGTTGGAACGACGTGAAGTTTTTAAATGCATAATGCTCTCTTTCAACCATTGCTGGAATATCTGCCGCCATTAATGCCGCTTCAATAACCAAAGTTCCTGAACCACACATGGGGTCGATAAACGTTGATTTTCTATCCCATCCCGAGAGTGTAATTAAACCTGCAGCGAGTACTTCATTTAACGGCGCCTCACCTGTTCCTTGACGGTATCCGCGCTGGTAAAGTGGTGCACCGCTTGTATTTAGTGAAATGGACACTGTATTGTTAGCAGCAATGTGCACGTCAAACAAAACTTGTGGAGACTTCACGTTTACATTCGGACGTTCTTCAAATTTATCTCTAAACACATCGGCAATGGCATCTTTTACCAAAAGCATCGGAAACTGTGTATGATTAAATAATTCTGAGAACACAGCTCCTTTAACTGCAAACGTTTTCTTTACATCAAAGTACTTTGTCCAGTCGATTTTCTTCGCCTCTTTGTATAAGTCGTCTTCTTTTTTGATTCTAAACTCTTCGATTTTCACCAAAACAGCAATTGCTAAGCGGCATTTAAAGTTTAGCGTATAAACGTCTTTCCACTCTCCCTCAAGTTCTACAGCACGATTTAATACAGATACTTGCTTAAATCCTAAATCTTCAATTTCCTTTTTTAGGATTTCCTCTAAACCAAAGAGTGTTTTTACAATTATTTTCATGGTGTTTATTTATTCGTGTGTAGATCGAGTTCTTTAATCAATGGCATTTTCAAAGAGTTTACAATTGCAAGCGTCCGAATTGTAATTTTAGTAATAAATCTCTGATTGTTCCTCCTCCCAAGGTGGTGATATATGCGATGATATAACCGCCGAAAAAAAACCAAATTTCTTTCCCCTGCAGCTAGAAGTCTACTAATTGCGAAAAAAAACACTCCAATATGGTCAAGAATTGTGAGAAACATTTTACCTTTAAACCTTAGAAAAATCAACTACTTTTGTACAAAGAAACTCATTTTTTAGGAGCTTGAAAATTAACGCGACGCTTTTTTTCTTTATCACATCACTTTTACTCGGGCAATGGGTAAACGCGCAACGTGTTGGTGTTGTATTAAGTGGCGGTGGTGCAACTGGTTTAGCTCATGTGGGAGTACTTATGGCTCTTGAAGAAGCTGAAATACCCATTGATTACATAACCGGAACTAGCGCGGGGGCATTAGTTGGCGCGATGTATTCGTGCGGTTATTCTCCAGCAGAAATAAAAGCCTATATAT
>JALQTG010000090.1 GCA_023264075.1 Crocinitomicaceae bacterium | reverse complement strand
AGTTCCTCTTCCAGAGTCTTGACCAACTAATCTGACTGGATAACCTTCTTCTAATAATGATCCAAATGCTAATGCTTCAGCTGTTGACCAATCAATATTAAATCCATTTTTAACAGACTCTTTTCTGTTGTCAGGTTTTTTGTTGTTCGCATCAATATCGGGCTATTCCCAAGAATCAAAATTTAAATTTGGTATTAGCATTTCTCCAATGTATTCTTGGGGTTTGATAACCAATGATGGAAATAGTCCTCAATGGCTAGAGGATCAATACAAAGAAAGTGAGATTGGTAAGATTTCTTGGAGTAGCTCTTTTGTCGTGGAATATGCTATTCATTCTAAAATACATTTAGGAATAGGTATTGCATATCAAAACAATGGACAACGAACTGAAAAAATGGCACTTTTCTTTTTTGACGATCCAACTAATCCTTCGGGTAATCCAAACTTCCCTGTAGAGTCCCGTTTTGTTTATAATCATCATAATGTAGAAATTCCGTTTTTCATTCGCTATTCTTTTCTTCCAAAGTTTTACTTGTCAGCAGGGCTGAGCCCAACAATAAATATTTTAAACACTTCCACAAGTGTGTTGTATTATCGTGAGGGAGAAGGAGAAACAGAAAGAAACACCAATGAAGATAGCTCTACTGATTTTAGACGTTTGAACTTATGTGCGAATTTCGGGATAGGTGTTATAGTATACAAAACAGAAAAAATGGAAGCATTTGCACAGGCGCAGGGTTATTATGGTGTTTTTGGAGTTTCTAGTAATGCATCATTAAACAGAACTCCGGTAGCAGCAGGCTTGACATTTGGAGTTCGGTTTTAAACCTTTTTACCTATGAGAAATGCAATCTTTATTAATATCCTTTGTATACTTTCATTCATGTCTGTCGCTCAGAAGGAAGAATATCAATTGCGCGTCTATCAAAATCATCAAGAAATCAAGCCAGACAAAGGAGTTTTTAGGATAAATAAGGCTCCTTTTCAATTGGTGTATGTTTTTTCTTCTGTGTCAAATTGGATGCTTATTGCAGGGAGTAATGACAACATACAAGATGCTGCGAATGCTTCGGAATCCATGCTTGATCTACTGTTGAGTGCCGAATCAGGTGGCGCGGATAGCTATTTTAACGAAGGAAGAAGTATCAGAGCTTGGGATGGCGAAATTGAAACAGCCATTTATTATGAAGATGATACCCAACATACTTTTGATAGTATTTTCAAAACCGGAAAGAAAATTTACGGAGTGCGCACAGTGGCGTATTTATCCACGCGAAACGATGAGCTGATAGTAGAGGAGTGGCCTTCTGATGAATTGATTGTAGCCACTGCCGCAGTTTCTTATTCAACTGGTAAGAAAAGTGTAAGTCAACTTACTGTGTTGAAGCTTCATTTAAGGGATGTTCTGAATAAATCGAATATTGATGTGAAAGGCAAGTCATTTCTAGAGGAGGGAGAGGCTCACTTTCAAGAAGGATGTGAAGGTTGTGGGAATCTAGGTGGATTTGATTTCTTAAAAAATGGCAAGGAAGTAGAGTACTTGCTTCCGGGTTCAGATATCATTGATTTTGTAAAATATACTCAAGTGGGTAATCAAGTAATTATCGGAAATGGTGAGACAACGTTTACGGTGAGTGACAATGGCAATCACTTAACAGATAATAAATATGGCACGAAATATACGATTGTACTAAGAAAGCATGATGAATGATAACAGGAACTGTTGTTGCACAAAAAAAGCCGATTATTTAATCGGCTTTTTTTGTGTCTAATTACTAAACATATCTTTCACTCGTTGGAAAAATCCTTTCTCTTTTCCGTCTGGAGAAGGGGTAAAATTCTCACTTGATCGCAGTTTTTCGAGAATAGCAGTTTCTTCTTTCGAGAGTGTTTTTGGAGTCCATACATTAATATGTACAAATAAATCACCTGTTCCATAATTGTGAACACTCGGCAAACCTTTTCCTTTAAGACGCAACATCTTTCCACTTTGTGTTCCAGGTTCTATTTTTATTTTGGCTTTTCCTCCTAATGTGGCGACCTCAATCGACGCACCCAATGCAGCATCTGCAAAATTCACAAATGCTTCGAAGTGTAAGTTTTGACCGTCACGTCTTAAGTGTTCGTGCTCGACTTCTTCAATAACTACCAGTAAGTCTCCTGGTATACCGTTAAATGGACCAGCGTTTCCTTTTCCGTTGACACTCAACTGCATGCCTTCTTCAACACCGGCAGGGATTTCAATTTCAATGACCTCTTCCTGGCGTTTAAGTCCATGAGTATCCGCATCTGAAGGGCGTTTGTCAATTACTTTCCCTGTTCCTTGACAAGTTCCACAAGTCGAAGCTGTTTGCATGGCTCCCAAAAATGTCTGTGTTACACGCGTTACGCGGCCAGAACCATTACAAGCACTGCAGCTTTTAAATGTAACACCCTCGGCATTAACAAGTTTGTTGACTTTAATTTTCTTTTTAACCCCTTCGGCGATCTCTTCCAGCGTTAATTTAATTTTAACACGAAGGTTCGTTCCACGAGTTGTGCGTGAACCGCCGCCGCCTCCACGACGTTGACCTCCACCGAATGCGCCTCCAAAAATATCTCCGAATTGAGAGAAGATATCATCCATGTTCATACCTCCACCAAATCCTCCGGCACCACCGCTCATTCCTGCATGACCAAACTGGTCGTAACGCTGCTTTTTCTCTGCATTACTCAGTACTTCGTAGGCCTCAGCTGCTTCCTTGAATTTGGCTTCTGCGCTAGCATCGTCCGGGTTCTTGTCAGGATGATATTTAAGCGCTAATTTCCGATACGCCTTTTTAATCTCTGACTCGCTCGCTGATTTCGAAACACCTAATACTTCGTAATAATCTCTTTTATCGCTCATATCTTATTATTGTCCGACTACCACTTTCGCGTAACGGATCACTTTTTCATGTAAGTAATATCCTTTTTCAACTACGTCAATCACTTTTCCTTTCTCTTCTTCTTTTTCAACAGGGACATTCGTAATGGCTTCATGCAAGTCCAAATCAAAAGGTGTTCCTTTGCTGTCCATTGGCTTGAGGCCTTTCGATATAAGAATACCGTTGAATTTGTTGTAAATTAAATGAAAACCTTCTTTAAGTCCATTGACATCTTCGGTGCTTTCATTAGATTGAATAGCACGTTCAAAGTCATCTAATACAGTAAGTAAATCCTTCAATACCCCTGCATTTGCATTTGAAATTAAATCTGCTTTCTCTTTAATGGTTCGCTTTCTGAAATTATCAAAGTCAGAATATAGCCTTAAGTACTTATCATTGAGCTCGTTGAATTTATCCTCTAGTGTTGGCTCCTGTGCAACTTCTTCCGTTGTTTCTTCATTCCCTGAATCGTTTTGATCAAGGGTCTCTTTTTCTTGAGTCATGTCTTTTCCTTCTTCTTGATCCTCTGTCTTCGCCATATTTCAATGTTTTCCTTTTCTTGTCAAATTTTTTGCCATAGAGTATTCCGGGACATTCTGTCAGCAAACATGAAAAGGCATTGAATTTCTGTCAGAATTTGTATGACAATTGGTAGGGATTGGAAAGCTTAAATTATCAAGCTACGAATACTTTATGACAGTTGGTTTTTAATGCGTCTTCCAAGAATAAATTTTTATTATTCAATTAATTAGGTTTATCGAATATATGGTAGTACATTTGGACTTTATTATTAATTATTTTTATTATGCCACAAGGAACAGTTAAGTTTTTCAACAATGACAAAGGTTTTGGATTCATTGTACAAGAGGAAAACGGAAGCGATGTATTCGTACACGCAAATGGATTAATCGACGAAATTCGTGAAAACGATAAAGTTGAATTCGAAGTAGAACAAGGAAGAAAAGGATTAAATGCCGTTAACGTTAAAGTTATTGGTTAATAGTTGATTTTGAAGTTCGAAAAGCCATTCGTTAAGCGAATGGCTTTTTTTTATCAAAAATAAACGTGTGATTAAATTTGTTCTTAGATTAGCAGAATGTTAAGAAATACAAATAGCAGGATGAATTGGTGGCGCTCAACAATGTTTGTTGGATAAGGCGCATAAAGTTATAATGGTATAAATCCCATTCGCTATGTGCGAATGGGATTTTTTTTTGAAACAAGACGAAGGTTAAAAGTGTTAATAGTGTATGGATTTAATAAAGGAAATAAATAAGTCAAGGCCTTTTGTAATAGCTGGTCCTTGCAGTGCAGAGACGGAAGAACAAGTCCACACCGTGTTGGGCGAAATCGCTCGTGATGGAAAAACAGCGCTGCTGAGAGCAGGAATATGGAAGCCTCGCACGCGACCGAATTCTTTTGAAGGACTCGGTGAATTGGCTTTGCCATGGTTAGTAGAAGCAGGAAAGAAAAATAATTTACCCGTTACGACAGAGGTGGCGAATGCCAAGCACGTTCAGATTGCCCTAAAATATGGCGTAGATGTATTATGGGTTGGAGCAAGGACGACCGTGAATCCATTTGCAATTCAAGAGATTGCTGACGCTTTAAAAGGGGTGAATGTCCCTGTCATTGTTAAAAATCCGGTTAACCCTGACCTTATGTTATGGGTGGGTGCGTTTGAACGTCTTCAGCAAGCAGGAATAACACAGTTGGCTGCTCTTCATAGAGGTTTTTCAATCTATAAACATGCGAAATATCGAAACATTCCAAACTGGGAGATTCCCATTGCTTTACGGGAGGAAATGCCAGATATTCCATTGCTATGTGATCCGAGTCATATTTCAGGTAAAAGGGAAGGTCTTTTAGAGGTTGCTCAAAAAGCAATGGACTTAAATTATGATGGTTTGATGATTGAAACACATCCAAATCCAGATGCAGCATGGTCTGATCCAGCACAACAAGTAACGGCGCAAGGCCTTAATGAGTTGCTCTCACAAATCATTCTACGAAAAGAAGAACTTTCTGAAGAGGAGTTAGGTTATATCGTTGTTATGCGCGAGAAAATAGCAGGATTAGACGATCGAATTTTTAGTTTGCTTTCAGAGCGAATGAAAATGGCAGAGGAAGTTGGTTTGTACAAGCGAGAGAACGACATCACCATTCTGCAACAGGAGCATTGGAGAAAAGTGATCGCGAATCGAATGGACCAGGCAGATAATCTACATCTGACTAATCAATTTGTACGATCGATAATGGATGCCATTCATCAAGAGTCAATTAGACACCAAACGAAGGTTATGAATCCCTCGTTAAAACGCTGATTTTTGATTGAAGTCAAAGTGCCAAACTCTAATTTTAAGGTGATTATCTTCTCGCTAAATGCCAGATAAGATAGGTCATTGCAAGAGATGCTAAGGATGCACCGTAGAGAAAAACGTAGATAACGCTTTCATACGTGCTATCGTATATAAATAGCGTACTTGCAGAACCAAATAGAATTCCTAATTCCAATGATATAAATAGAGTTCCTGATCCAATGCCTCTGCGATGAACAGGGGATAAATCGGCCATCCAAGCAAATAATGTGGGGCTATTTATTCCTGTGGCAACTCCAAAAACAATCGATGCTGCTGTGTAGGAAAACACATCGGTGGCATACGCTACCATCATCATAGAAATAATGAGGAATACCATTCCTATAATAAGCGATTTTCGTCGTCCTATCTTATCGGAAAGCTTTCCTATGGTCAACCGAACGGAGATTGTTGAGATGACGTAAAACATAAAGAACCAACCTTTATTTTCAATCCCTAGATAACTCGAAAGATCAGGAGAAAGAACAAATAAAATCCCAGAGCAGGCAGCCGATAGAAACATTACTATTGCAACGGGAAGTACATTTACTTCGAAAAATTCATCCTTTTTTAATCGGAAAATTGTCCAACTAAATGGTTGTTTTACAGCTAAGGTCTCTTTTATCGATTTGACCATTAAGATAGAAATCATTGCTAATATTCCAGAGGCGAAAAATAATCCGTCTAACGTAATTAGTTGGGTGATTGGAGTTCCCAAAAATTGACCTACTCCAATTCCCAATGAAATACCTGTCCCAAATACTCCCATTCCCTGTCCGCGCTTGTCTGGGGGGAGAATATCAGTGATTAGGGCCGTTGCTCCAGTTGGAAGGAAGCCTGTGGAGAATCCATGCATGAAGCGCAGGAATAAGAAGAATGCAATACTGCCAGATAATGGATACAAAAAAGTGACAATAATGCAAATTATGGTACCAATGTACATGGTACTCTTTCTGCCAACTGTATCCGCCATTTTTCCAGAGAAGGGACGAGAAATGGCAGCGGAGATGGTAAACAATGAAATGATTAATCCCTTATATTCTTTTCCTCCTAAATACGTGATGAAGTCGTTTAACTCTGGGAGGATTAAATTAAAACTCGTCATGAAAAGAAACATAGCGAAGGTAAGTGCCCAGAAATTTCGACTGTAAGAGCTCATATTATTTTTTGCAAAAGTACGTTAATTCTAGAGTTCCGAACATCTAAACACATTGTTTGTTTCGTATGTAGATAAAAAGAAATTATGAAATATAATGTATCTGCCTTAGTTCTACTGGTTATTCTGGCGTGTACGTCAAAACCGGAGCCTCAAAATTCAACAGTAAAGTCTACATCGTATCAAAGTATCTCAGAGGATACCTTGAAAAAAGTTTTGAAATCTGAAGAGGAATGGAAAAGAATCTTGACTCCACAACAATTTGAGGTGACGCGTAAACAAGGAACCGAAGTTGCTTTTACTGGAGAGTACTGGGATAGTAAAAAGAAAGGAACTTACCACTGCGTATGCTGTGACCTTCCACTGTTTAGTTCAGAGACGAAATACAAGTCTGGAACAGGCTGGCCAAGTTTTTACGCACCAATTAACGATCAGAATGTCGGAGAAGTGGCCGACAATAGTTATGGGTGGAATAGAGTGGAGGTCGTATGTAACCGTTGTAATGCGCACCTCGGTCATGTGTTTGAAGATGGTCCAAAGCCTACAGGATTGCGTTATTGCTTGAATTCCGCCGCGTTGAAGCTGAAGTGATTATTCCTCTTCGCTGACTGTTACGAAAGGTCGCAGTTTTTCCAATGTTGCAGGACCAATTCCTTTTATTTTCAGTAAGTCTTCCACGGCTCCAAAACTTCCATTTTCTTGACGGAATGCAATAATAGATGATGCGCGTCCTGGACCAATAGAGGGAATCAACTCAATTTCTTGTTGTGTAGCAATATTCAAGTTAAGAGGAAATAGGTCCTCGATTAAAGCCGATTCTTCTGTTTGAATGCGCATCCCGACACTATCTGGCTGAGACCACATTCCGACACCTTGAAACTCTGCTTCCTCAGTGTATTTTCGAAAAGCCACGACAGAGTCTTGGGTGTGGCGCGCGAAGTCGCTGTGTCTAGCAGCTCCAGCCAAAAGCATCTCTCGATTAACATGTGTAACGTTACCATTGGTGTCAATAGCCAACACATACGCATAATAACGTCCAAACTTGTGTTCTGGTATTCTATGCTCAGGACCGGATATCATGAGTTTCTTATTGGCTACCATTTTTTTTAGTTCTGCTTTAGCCTCCGCGGAATAGAAATAGGTAGAATCTTTATGCCCTCCCCATTCGCGCGGGGCCGAAATACCAAGTAAGCTGACCGGGTAAAACACATTAGTCGTAAGTTCAACTTCCAATAACTGACCATCCTTTATGCGGCATCGATCATAGGTTGTGTCAACATTTACAGTAGGGTATTGATGGTAGCTTTCACCTTTTGCGCGACTCATAACACCCATGAAATCTTGGTAGTATTGATTGGCAATGTTATTATCGAAAATGATTAGAATATTCTCGTCATTCGCGAGTTCGGCAGCCTTTGAAAAGTTGTATGACCCTGTAATCGTCACCGCTTTGTGCTGTTCTGGATACGGGTAGGTAACGTCAAGTAAGAGGGTTTTCGAATGAAGTTTACGCATTTCTTTACCAGCTGTAATATATCGGTTTCCAAATTGAGATTCAGGCCGTGCCCATACATCTCCATTATTACGATAGCGTGCGAAAAACGCAGGGTCAATCACACCTTGTAGAATCAATTCTCCCCGAGCAGAACGGTCAAGTAGCGCCTGGCTAATTGGAATATCACTGCTAATCGCAAATGCAAGGAATCGTGCATCATGCTTAGCATAATCAGTAACTAATTCAGTCACGCGCTCACTGATACTTGGCTTGGTTTTATCCCGATCCATTGGACCAAAATACACCTCCACACGAATCGTATTGATATAGTGAATGTTGTTGGATACATTTAATTTATCCTTGTGAAAACGAGCAAGGTTTGCATTTGGAGTAGCTTTTTTGCTTCCCCACATTTGATGAAACTCCTCTAGGTAGGCGGCTGCAATTCCACTGTCTTTAATGACCAATGTCGCATTTGTATTCCATGGGCCTGTGTAGGTAACATTCATTGTTCCAATCCATAAGAAGTCGTCATTGGGATCATCACTTAAACCATCAATGACGCAAAACTTATGGTGCATGTTCGCTCCTGAGTTAGGGAGTTTTTTCGGTAAAGACTCAATTCTTCCATCGGGCCAATAGATTGTTCCACTGTCGTCGAAGCTTATAATCCCAGCAGCTCTTAAGGTGTC
>JALQTG010000073.1 GCA_023264075.1 Crocinitomicaceae bacterium | reverse complement strand
AATTTGCCAAGGAACGCCTTTCGAATTTATGGCAATAGGTGGTGGAACATATATTTGGAACTTTGGTGATCAATCAGGAAACTTAGTGACAGAAACTTCATTAAGTCCAGTAGAACACATTTATGAAGAGCCAGGATACTACACTGTTACCCTCACCTCAATTAGCGGTTGCGGGCAATCCGTAACTGAAACACAAGGTATTTATGTTCCGGAATCGAAAATTAATGTTATTACTAACACAGTAACTGAAGCTACTTGTTCAGTAAATAACGGTGTCGCCGTAGTAACTGCTAACGGTGGAGCTCCGCCATATTCATTCGACTGGTCTAACGGTGCACAAGGGGTAATTGCAGACAGCTTGAATTCCGGTGTTTACGTGGTAACCGTAACGGATTTAAACGGATGTTCCGATGAAGGAATTGCGACCGTCTCGGATGAGGAAGGTGTTGTTATCCTTGTTGACAACGTTGTCGACGTGGATTGTTATGGTGCATCCAACGGATCGATTTCGGTGACATTATTGGGAGGGCAGCCTCCCTATGATATTTCGTGGTCCAATGGCGATGCTACAGAAGATATTTACGGACTGGTAGCTGGTCCCTATGAAATATTTGTGACAGATGCCAACGGTTGCTTTTCTGTTCAAACCATTGAGGTTTCCCAGCCCGCTAAAACCAATATTTCTGTTTTGGCCTCAAAGGCTGCCTGTGGCGGAGTTAGTGGGGTTGTAGCTGCTACAATCAATAATGGAACAGGACCTTATAACTTCATCTGGCCAAACGCTTCTGGTCCAAACAATCAAACTTCAGGACTCCCTGCAGGTTTGCACACCTTACTTGTTATCGATGGTAATACTTGTTTATTAGAAAAAACGTTCGTTGTGAATGAAATGGGAGGACCAATAATCGTTCTAGACTCCATTAATACAGGAACGTGTGATGGAAATTTGTCCGATATCTACATCAAAACCATTGGAGGACAAGGGCCATTTGTATACAACTGGTCTGATGGAAGTATGAATCAAGACTTAATCGATGTTAACCCTGGACAATATTCAGTTGAAGTTACCTCGGCCAATGGCTGCTCCTCTTATCAGTTCTATACGGTAGAAGAAACCACTCCAGATAAAGTAGAGATCTGCATGGTTGATGTTGATTCAATTACTAATACAAATTTGGTGATTTGGTCACCATTAAATGACCCTACAATTAGTGCTTATAACATATACAAAGAAAGTTCTCAAGCAGGGTTATACTATTTTGTGGGAAGTACATCAGCAGATAGTTTAAGTGAATTTTACGATTATGACTCAGACCCTAGAATTCGTTCTTGGAAATATAAGGTTGCTGCAGTTGATAATTGTGGAAACGAGGGAGAATTATCCGATCAACACAAAACGATACACTTAACTTCCAATTTTGGTCTTAACAACAGCATTAACCTTATTTGGGACAGTTATGTTGGATTTAGCTACCCTTCTTACTACATTAATCGCTATCATCCTACGACGGGCTGGACAATTATCGACACTGTTCCATCCACCGCATTTACATATACTGATTTAAATGCGCCCGGTGATAGTAACCTTGTGTACATGATAAGCATTCCTTCACCGAACAACTGCTTACCTTTAAAAGCACAAGATTATAACTCTTCCCGTTCCAACAAACGGGGAATTAATGTTTCGGAGGAAGAAGAAGAAGAGCCAGTTGGGGGAATTGACGTGAACGATATTTCTTTCTCCATTTACCCGAACCCCACCAATTCACTCATTAAAGTGATCTATTCGGAGAAAATTGAGGAAATAGAGATCAGAGACGTAACAGGGAAACTTGTACTGAAACAAAAAAATAATTCTACCCAATTCGAAGCAGACTTATCTCCTTTCGAAAACGGTGTTTATTTCATTTCAATAAGGACGTCAGAAACTCAGCTAATTGGTAAACTAATTAAGGAGTAACTCAATAAGAAACTCAATGGAAAACACCCTGAATAGGGTGTTTTTTTTATTATTTTACTAATTTTAAAGCTCAAAATTAATCCATGAACAATTATAAAAACGACCTTTCTTTTGCACGCGAATGTGACTCAAAGGACCCACTAGCAGAGTACCGAAGTGAATTTTACTTCCCAACCTTTCATGAAAAGGAGGTAATCTACTTTACGGGAAACTCTTTAGGTCTGCAACCGAAGCGAACCAAATCATTCATTGAACAGGAATTGAACGATTGGGCAAAATGGGGAGTTGAAGGACATTTTGAAGCGCACAATCCATGGTTTTCCTACCATGAATTATTGACCAGTAAAGCAGCAAAAATAGTTGGCGCATTGGATAAAGAAGTTGTCATTACTCATTCATTAACCACTAACCTGCACTTGTTGATGGTTTCGTTTTATCGACCAGAAGGAAAACGATTTAAAATACTATGTGAAGGAAAAGCATTTCCGTCCGATCAATATGCACTTGAATCTCAGGTGAAATTTCACGGTTATGAACCGAAAGATGCTATCCTCGAAATATTCCCAAGAGAAGGTGAACATCTCATTCGTGAAGAAGACATACTTGCTACCATTGAAGCACAAGGTGATGAAATTGCGTTGATTTTGATTGGTGGAGTAAATTATTATACCGGCCAACTTTTCGACATGAAATCGATTACTGCTGCAGGACATAAAGCTGGCGCCGTGGTAGGGTTCGATTTAGCACATGCAGCAGGAAACGTGGAACTTGATCTGCACGATTGGGAGGTTGATTTTGCCGCTTGGTGCACGTATAAATACCTAAACTCTAGCCCTGGTGGTGTATCAGGAATGTATGTCCATGAGCGGCACGCCAGTAACCCCAATTTACCCCGTTTTGCTGGTTGGTGGGGACATGATAAAGACGTACGTTTCAAAATGGAGCCAGGATTTCAACCTATGGAAGGTGCTGAAGGCTGGCAATTAAGTAATGCACCAATACTTGGAATGGCAGCTCATTTAGCTTCGTTGACAATTTTCGATGAAGTAGGCATGCCAGCTATTTCTCAAAAGAGGGATGATTTAACTGCTTACCTCGAATTTATTATACACGCTATTTCGTCGAGCAGCGAAAAGGTCGATTTTGAAATCATTACACCGAGAGATAAAACAAAGCGTGGGGCTCAACTGTCTATTTTAGCGCACGGACAAGGAAAAGATTTGTTTGACGCGCTTTCAGCATCTGGAGTTGTAGCCGACTGGAGGGAACCCAACGTGATTCGCATTGCCCCTGCTCCTCTCTACAATTCATACGAAGATGTATATCATTTTGGACAACGATTAAAAGCTGCTATTTGCTAGTATGACAATACAACAGCTCATTCAAAAGCGCTTCACGGGAACATTGAACAATGAAGCAGAATACATCGAACTACTTGTTCAAGTATTCGCTGTGCTTGTATTAGGGTTAGTACTTTGGCGATTAATGGTGTTGTTCCACAAACGAAAAAATGCACAACGCAAAAGAAGCAGTTATTTCGATTCGGAGTTTTCGAGGAAGTGGAGGGGGTAGCAAGAGTTTGGCGCTTCGCGCGTTGCAGGTTAAAGGTTCCAGGTTGTCCAATAGTCTCTACAAATGAAATCAATTACAAACCCCAAACGCATGTAGTACCCGTAACTTGCAACCTGCAACCAAAAAACCAATTTGTGTTGAATCATTCTATATTTCCACACTTAGGGTTCCATATCAGTAAAAGCCTTATTTTTGAAAAAGTAGAACAAGCATTTTGATCGAGTGTTTGATAAAAAAGTTAACAAATGAGTAACAAGAAAGTAGCAGTCATTGGCGCAGGGTTAGTCGGTAGTTTACATGCCGTTCTTCTTGCGAAAAAAGGTTTTCAAGTAGATGTTTTTGAGCGCAGACCAGACTTACGAAAAGCGGATGTTATAGGTGGAAGATCTATCAATCTTGCACTTTCGAATAGAGGCTTCAAAGCGCTTGAAATGGCTGGTATCGCGGATGAAATTCGCAAGATGTGTATTCCTATGTACGGACGTAAAATGCACGATATTGAAGGCAACCTTACCTATCAACCGTATGGAAAAGAAAATGAAGCTATTTATTCTGTTTCACGAGGTGGTTTGAATCAAACCCTCATGAATTTAGCAGATAATTACCCAAATATCACCTATCGCTTTAATCATAAATGCGAAGATTTAGACTTGGATACGAATACCATATCATTCACGGATACTGCTTCAAAGGAAACTGTTAGCTACACATATGACCATATTTTTGGTACAGACGGGGCATTCTCGGCTGTACGTAATCGGATGATGAAAACCCCCATGTTTAACTATTCTCAAGACTATTTATCACATGGATACAAAGAACTTGTAATTCCTCCAAACGCGGATGGAACACATCGGATAGATAAGAACTGTTTACACATTTGGCCAAGAGGTGAGTTTATGCTCATCGCATTACCGAATCTCGATGGTAGTTTCACAGTGACTTTGTTCTTCCCAATGAAAGGAGATACATCTTTTGAAAGTATTAAAACCGGCGAGGACGTAATGAAGTTTTTCAACGCTACCTTTCCTGATGCTGTGGACGTAATGCCTACACTCGAAACAGATTACTTCGAAAATCCAACTTCTACTTTGGTCACTGTTCGATGTAGCCCTTGGAACTACGAAGACAAAGTAATGCTGATGGGTGACGCAGCACACGCTGTTGTTCCATTCTATGGACAAGGTATGAATTGCGGGTTCGAAGATTGCTCGGTATTTTCAGAAATGTTCGACGCCAATGATGGTGACGCACTAAAATTATTTGAAGACTATTCTAATCAGCGTGTACCAGACGGAAATGCAATTGCCGATTTGGCCTTGTACAATTATATCGAAATGCGCGATTTGGCGGGAGATGCGGATTTCTTGTTGCGCAAGAAAATTGAACGAAAATTCAGTGATTTGTATCCTTCCAAATGGTTACCGTTATATTCGCAAGTTACATTTAGCCATATTCGCTATTCAGATGCAATTGCAAACGGTGATCGTCAGCGTAGAATAATGGATGAAGTGATGGCTATGGAAAACATTCATACTCAATGGGAGGATGATTCGGTAATGGAAAAAATATTATCTTTAGTAGAATGAAGAAGCACCTAGTTGTTTTATTGGCGTTGACTTGTGCCGTTGGTTCCAGCTCTGTCGCTCAGAGTGGATCGTACCGAAACAAAACTAAAAAGAAACAGTTCTATGGAAACCAACGTTTACATCAGCCTTTATACAAATGGGTAACTGGACCTCATCAGCGACATGGTATTCAATTATCTTTCGGACCTACTTACACCTTCACACGCATCAATCCAATTACAGGAGAAATACGGATCAATGGGGACAGCCTATTTCGCTATAGTCACGAAGCGAAAAGTCGTATTGGAATTTTCATAGAACTTGGCATGGTGCACATAACCAAGCGCCCTCGAAAATTGATTCAATACTATGACTGGGGAATTGGTTACAAGCACATCGGAGGACGAGAACTTTTCGAATCTGGACTTTACGACGATAGAGATACACTTATTAGCAACGTTTCGGGTGAAGGTGAATTCTATAACGGATACCTCTACGGGCGTTTTACTGCGCACAACGTTTTCCAAATAAATCCTTACACATTTTTAGATAACGGATTAGGTATAAACTTGGATTACGCCATGGTGGGTATGAACCAGAATTATGATGGCACCTATTTGCCACAAACGCAAAAATTCCAAGGCAATTTAATTGGACAATTACACTACGATTTCGGATTTGGATTTAAGCCTAAAGAAGGTTTCTTCATCATTCCAGGTGTACAATTACCCCTTTTAACTGCGTACGAATGGAATGGTGGAACACCTAGCATTCATTGGTTTTCGAGTAAATATTATCCCGCGCTTTTCAAAGTTAAGTTCGTATGGTTGTTTAAAAAAGACCCTAATCGCTGTCCTCCAGTGGAAACGAATGAAGATGATCGTAAGCGTGCGAATGAATTCATGAATCGATGACACTTGCTTACCTAACTAGATTAACTGCTAATTCTTGTATCGCGGTAATGTTCTTTTGGGTATCGTCATTGACATACGGACAAGGTAAAGTAGATGGATTTTACAAAGGAAAAGGAACCATTGAAGTAGGAATAGGTGGTGGACTCCAATTCGACAAAGTTTATTTTGCTGGTAAGACCAAAATAAATTTAACTCGAAACATTCGAACCGCTGCGCTCTTCATTGGAACAGGAATAACTGATAAATTTGACCTTTACCTGAATATACCTGTGGTATCCATTGGAGATGTCAAATCCGTGCAGGACGGTAGCTTATTTCTAAAGTATCGGCTTGCTCAAGCCAAACTCAAAGGGGGCGACTTATCCTTTAATCTAGCCGCTGGTTTTTCAGGAAACTTAACCAATTATTCTACGAGTGGCGTGAATGCTATTGGCCAACAAGCAAAAACCATTGACATCCGACCAGTAATTCATTACCAGATTTCCGGGTGGTTTGCCACACTTCAATATGCCTACAATTATAAATTCGACCCTGTTCCATCGGCGTATACGGGTAGTATCAAATTGGGGTATGCTGCAGCGAAATACTACGTTGACATATGGTACGAAAATCAATATACTCCGGGAGGTTTCGACTACTTGGGTACACCTGCACCACCTTCATTTCGCGAATTAGGAGTGGACTATGATCGCATTGGAGGAACGATTTATGTTCCAATCGGAAAGCGATTTGGTATTTATTCAAATGTTGGTTATACACTTAGTGGAAGAAATATTGGACAAGGGCTGTACGCTGGTGCGGGATGTGTACTTAAGAACTTATAGTAGCTAGCTTTTTTTCAAGCGTTCGACAATTCTTGTTGTTGAGAACCCCTCTTCCAGCTCAACAGTGAAAACCTCCCCCCCTTCAGCTTTCACCTCTTTGCTCCCAACGATGTATCTCTTAGAAGACGGATCAACTTCGTCCGCATCGTAATCAGCTCCTTTAACGAGTACATTGGGGCGCAATTCATTTATAATATCCAATGGTGTATCTTCGTCAAACAACACGATAAGGTCTATGCTTTCCAATCCAGCCAATACAATAGCTCTAGAAGTTTCATCGTTAATGGGGCGTTCTTCTCCCTTGCCTTGACGCTTAACGCTAGCGTCTGTATTTAAACCTATAATCAATCGATCTCCACAACTCGCAGCTTTGGCTAAATACGTGACATGACCACGGTGAAGAATATCGAAACATCCGTTCGTAAAAACCACGTTTTCGCCGGCTTCTTTCCACGCAGAAATTAAGGTTTTTGCGAGTTCTTTAGATACGATCTTCAATTGCAGTTTGTCCCAAAGATTCATCCTTCTCCTTTTTAAAGTTTCTAGGCAATAAAGCTAATGAAATTAACCCTAAAATAATCATACCCAACGTTTGAGACGACCAAATAATCATACCGAGAGCTTTACCCATTCCTTCGGCTGCTTCTCGTGTATCAAAAAAATCCCCAATATAGAAGGTAACTACAATCCCAACTAAATATGGATAAGCGCCAATTCCACCATTCGTAAACATGATTCCAAGCGTTCCGGCAATAAAACCGATTAAAACACCTCCCAAAGGAAACTGAGCCGTTTCTTCAAATGCAAAAAAACAAATACCGAAAAACACGATGTATAAGGTCCACATCAATAAGGTATAAAATATAAATGCGAATGGATTTTTCGATTTAAATATGGAAAAAACTCCGGTCATCACTTCATGGAAAAAGACCTTAAACTTGATTCGGAACTTTTCTACCTTAAACCATAGGATGGCGAACGTTAACACTCCAAAACCGAAAACAATTAAGATCAATAAGCCCCAAGAAAAGGAACTGCCGCCATTTGAAGCAGGCTGAGAAATCAACTCTTTAATGGTAATAATATCGTCAAAACTCATAACGAGTGCCAACAGAACGATTACACCCAACATCACCAAATCAAATACACGCTCTCCGATGATGGTTCCAAAACTCTTCGAAAATGGAATTTTATCTGTACGATACAAAAGAGCTGCACGAGTAGCTTCCCCAGCTCTAGGAATAATCAAGTTGACCAAATAACCTACCATCAGCGCATGGTATCGATGCCAAAACTTAGGACGCAAATCCATTGGTTCCAATAAATATTTCCAACGATATGCACGTACTAAGTGACTTGCCCAACCAATAATTAACGACAATGCGATCCAGAAATAATCCGCTTCGCGTACAGCTCGGAAAAACACTTCTTTCGTAGGCGCATCCATGGCTGTATAAAAATGCCACAACAGATAGAAACCGAGCACAAGTGGTAAAACCACCTTCACAAATGGAACCAGGTATTTTTTTAGCGTGTTATTCAAACTATAACTCCTTTGGAATAGTACCAAAGGTAACTTTTTTAGTCCACATTAATCCAACATGTTGGTTTCTTCATTTGGAAAACACAAAGAGGGCTTGAAAGACTTTGCTGCTTCAAAATCCATGAATCCATAACCAATGATGATTACGATGTCTCCAGGAGCACATCTTCTTGCTGCCGGACCATTCAAACAAATCACCCCAGATTTCCGTTCCCCTTTAATAACATAGGTTTCAAGGCGTTCACCGTTATTGATGTTCACAATTTGAACACGCTCTCCCTCAATTAAATTAGAAGCATCCATTAAATCTTCATCGATAGTAACACTCCCGATGTAATTTAAATCGGCCTGGGTTACTTTCACCCTATGAATCTTAGATTTTACAACCTGAACTTGCATCTATTTTCGAATTTTTGCGCAAAGATACGATTAGTTTTGAAAGTTCGAAGTTCAAAGTTTAGTTTGCCCATTGCACAAGCTTTGCCCTACCCGTCCAATAATCCATCATCCTTTGGTGTGTTTGTTATGCGAATAAAAAATGAAGCAAGAGCGATTATCGCACCTCCAATCATAACAGATCTATAACCCGGCCAATGCATAAATTTTATAATTAAGCCTGCATAAACACCCATAATTCCCAAGTAAAAAACAAAACTACCGGCCTTATTAGTTTTTTCATTCTTCTTATCCAAAAAAATGGAAAGCATACTCATCAAAAAACCCACTAGACCCAAAATAATAAACAGGAACATCAACGTATTGTAAGAAAAATTCAGTGGATTTATACCCGTATACATCATTCCGATGCTTAATCCAGAAATAAAAAATGCGCCAACACTTATTTTACTGTACATGCCTTTTTAGATTCATTTTCGCTCTTTTTCAGAGCAAAATAGCCGGGAGAGACTCCTCTAAAATAAGAAGAAATCTTCAACAAAGACAAGGCAACCTAATCTATCTACTATCTTTGCACCTTTTTGGTTCGTTTTGAACAGTATAATGACAAATACAGCATGAAAAAATACTTCAATTTGTTTGACTTAAGACAAAAAATAAACTATAAGACAGAGGTCTTATCTGGGCTAACCGTTGCCATTGCGCTAGTTCCTGAAGCAATTGCATTTGCATTATTGGCTGGACTTTCGCCGCTTACAGGATTGTATGCTGCATTCTCAATCGGACTAGTCACCTCTATCCTTGGTGGGCGGCCAGGAATGATTTCTGGGGCTACTGGTGCCATTGCTGTTGTATTTGTTGGTATGATTCTGGAAATGAAAGAAACTATTCCAGGATTGAATTCCGAAAGCATCGTCCAATACATTTTTGCCACCGTAATCTTAGCAGGTGTTTTACAGATGCTCGTCGGGTTTTTAAGATTAGGTAAATTTATCCGATTGGTACCGCACTCGGTAATGTTTGGATTTGTAAACGGACTAGCCATTGTTATCTTTATGGCGCAACTCGATCAGTTTAAAATTAAACTTCCCGACGGCACCAAAGAATGGATGGTTGGCGCTCCTCTATGGATGATGTTGGGATTAGTTCTTCTTACCATGTTGATTATATGGGGTGTCCCCAAACTAACCAAAGCAGTTCCTAGTGGTTTAGTAGCTATTATAACTATTGCCACCATTACCTTAGGGTTCGGAATAGATACCTCGACGGTAAAAGACACGCTCGACGGGGGAACTATCGCTGCAGGACTTCCCAACTTTGCAATCCCCCAGATTCCATTTACCTGGGAAACGTTGAGCATCATTTTCCCTTATGCAGTTATTGTTGCAGCAGTTGGATTGATTGAAAGTTTATTGACCTTAAACCTCATCGACGAAATCACACAAACACGTGGTCGGGGAAACAAAGAATGTGTCGCGCAAGGCACTGCCAATATCTTTACGGGATTTCTAGGAGGAATGGGAGGTTGCGCTATGATTGGACAAAGTTTAATTAATATCTCTTCCGGAGCACGTGCACGTTTATCGGGAATTGTAGCTTCTGTTGGATTATTAATGTTCATCTTGTTTGGATCTTCATTGGTGGAACAACTGCCTATGGCCGCTTTAACAGGACTCATGATTATGGTTTCGATTGGAACATTTGAGTGGGCAAGCCTTCGCACCTTTAACAAAATGCCGATCACGGATATCATTGTTATGTTAGTAGTGATGCTCATCACTGTAGTCTTTCATAATTTGGCACTTGCCGTATTAGCAGGGGTAATCATATCTGCACTTGCCTTTTCTTGGGAAAATGCTACCCGAATTAGGGCGCGTAAGCATATTGATGAAAACGGTGTGAAACGATACGAAATCTATGGTCCGCTGTTCTTTGGATCTATCGCGGTCTTCAATGAGAAATTCGATGTTGATAATGACCCTGACGAGATCGTGATTGACTTCATGGAAAGCCGCGTAGTAGATATGTCGGCTATTGAAGCGCTTAACAAGTTAACGGAACTTTATGAAGCAAAAGGAAAAAAAGTGGTCTTGCGTCACTTGAGTCCCGACTGTCGCCAACTGCTGAAAAACGCTGAAAAAATCATTGATATTAACGTGGATGAAGATCCTACTTACAAGGTGATGGCGGATGCTTTGAGTGACTAGTTAAGAAGAGGTTCGTGGGGTTGTTAAAGGTTACAGGTTAAAAGTTTAATCGGACAACCTTAAACCTGCAACTGCACGAAGTGTAACTTGCAACATTCTTTTATTACCCTATCCATCTATTCACTAATTTTGCACTGTGAAACTATGTGGATTACTTTTCATTCTAAGCTTTTTAGGCTCCTTTGGGACGATTGCCCAGATTACGCAAACTGTCCGTGGGACGGTCGTTGATGAAGCTTCCTTAGCGCCCCTTCCTGGGGTAAAAATAATGGTGTTGGATTCTACCCTAACCCTTGGAGCGATTTCGGATCTGGACGGTTCCTTTACAATTACAAAAGTGCCAGTCGGTCGTCTTTCCATCCAAGTCACCTTCTTTGGGTATGAAACAAAAACACTGTCCAATCTGGATTTAACAGCTGGGAAAGAATTGATTTTAAATATTCAGCTCTCTGAAAAATTGACCGTAGCTGAAGAGGTTGTCATCACAGGACGAAAAAAAGGAGAAGTGGCGAATGAAATGGCAGCAGTAAGTGCACGAACCTTCTCCGTTGAAGCATCACAGCGTTATGCAGGAAGTGTAAATGACGTGGCCAGGATGGCACAGAGCTTCGCCGGAGTCCAAGGAAATGACGACTCGCGCAACGACATTATCGTTCGAGGAAATTCTCCCATCGGGGTACTTTACCGCTATGAAGGAGTGGATATTCCTAACCCGAATCACTTTGCGTTATTGGGAACTGCCGGTGGACCAGTAAGCATCCTTAACAACAATGTACTGGCCAACTCAGATTTTTTTACAGGCGCCTTTCCAGCTGAATATGGAAATGCGATGGCAGCGGTGTTCGACCTTAAAATGCGTAATGGAAATGACGAAAAACACGAATTTTTAGGTCAAATAGGAATTAATGGTCTAGAAGTGATGGCAGAAGGCCCTCTTTCGAAAAACAAAAAGTCATCCTATTTATTCAGCTATCGGTACTCAACCTTACAGGTATTCTCCCTCCTTGGTGTGAACTTTGGCGCTGGAACAGCTGTTCCTGATTATCAAGACATCAATTTTAAACTGAATTTCGAACAAAAGAAAGGGTCTACCTCCATTTTTGGATTGGGAGGCTTAAGCAATGTAGAATTCGAAGGAGCCGAAGCTGATGGATCTGTGAACTTGTTTTCTAATCCTTCTGAAAATTTGTTTTTCTATTCAAAAATAGGCGTTGTCGGAATAAAAAACATTTATCGTTTAACGGATAAAGCATATCTCAAAACAACCATTTCCACCTCAGCTACATTGAATAATATTCTTCGTGATTCCTTGTTGCCTCCCGATTTTCAAAAGCAACCTTCATATCGCAACATTTCTTTGGAAGGAAAAAACAACATAAATACCCAACTCAACTATAAATTCAACGCTCGCCATTTATTGCGCACTGGAATTGTAATGGACAGACTCTTCTTTCGCCTAGCAGACAGTATCTTTCGCGTGCAAGACAACGAATGGAACACGCTTACGGACTTTAATGGTAGTACTTTTGTTATTCAGCCCTTTTCTCAGTGGCAGTACAAGCTTTCAGAAAAATTCACCTTTACTGCGGGACTCCATTTTCAATACTTTACGTTCAACGGAGCCAATTCCCTCGAACCGCGCGGAGGAATTAACTATCAATTCGCGAAAAACCATCGCTTCGGATTTGGATATGGAAAACATAGTCAGGTACCTCCAACGCGGGTGTATTTCCGCCAAGTTCAGCAACCCGATGGCACCTCTTCTAATCCAAACGAAAACCTAGGGATAACAAAAGCTGACCATTTCATCTTTACCTATGATTATAGTATTACCCGCAGTATTCGCCTCAAAACAGAACTCTACTATCAACAATTGTACAACGTGCCGATTGATGTCAAGAACAATGCCTATTCTCTGCTCAACTTTGGGGCAAATTATAGTTTTGCTTTTCCAGATAGTCTCGTGAACGGAGGCTCTGGAAGAAACTACGGAGTTGAAATCACACTCGAACATTTCATGGACAAGGGTTTCTATTTCCTTTTCACGACGTCGCTCTACGAGTCCACCTATACCGGCAGCAACGGACAACGATTTGGAACGGCATTTAATGGGAATTATACGTTCAACTTGTTAGGCGGTAAAGAATTCTTCTTCTCTCCAACTGGGAAAACTGGTAAAAAAGAACGTGTAAAGTCGCTGTTGGTTGATGCCCGTGTAACGCTCAACGGTGGACAGCGCCACACTCCAGTAAACCAAGATCTGAGCATACAAGTAGGCTTCCCCATTTACGAAGAAGATCGCACGAACGAATTACAATATCCCGATTATTTTAGAGCCGATTTGCGCATTGCGTTCAAGGTTAGTACTAAAAAAGTCACCCAAGAATGGGCCGTTGATTTTAGAAACATCACGAACTACGAGAACCTTTTTACCCAAGAATTTGATGTCGCTACAGGTGAATTTAGAGATACTTATCAGATCGGTTTTTTACCGATTGGACAATGGCGAATTACATTTTAGCAAAAAAAAATCCCGAACGTATTCGAGATTTTTATATTGAGTTAGTTTGTGCTTAATTCTGACGACTCTTCATGATTTTCCAAGTCCGATACAAATCAGTATAACTCTGCGTTTCCATAATAATCACACCTCCCGTTGTATCTCCGTAAGCTGCTGGGATGGCACTGCTGTATACTGTGATACCTCCAATCGCTACACTCGGAATAGATTGTCTTTCTTGCATTTTAACTCCATCTACAAAATATGCCCTAT